>NZ_JBTYMC010000384.1:0-5596 GCF_054880855.1 Streptomyces sp. S6
GGGATCTGGAGGTGGCTCGGGCGGTGTGCGCGACGGTCGCGCGCTGACGGGGCTTGCGGTGCGCTGCCACGTTGGACCTGCACGTCCTTTCCGTACGACCGCCGCGTGCGCCGGGGGCCCGTCGGAGTGGGGTGAGCGGGACGGGGGGGCGCGTCCGGCGGCGCCCCGCACAGGGGAAGCGCGACGCCGCCGGACCTTCTCGGCGGTGGTGTCCGACTGCCGCCCCTGGCCTGGGCGGCGGTGGGGAGCCGGGCACCTGGGGCAGGACGCTAGGCCGCACTGTGACGTTTGGGTAACGCGTTGTACGGAAGTGACTTCAGAGAGTTGTCCGGTGACCGTATGTGCATACCGATCCCGCCTTCGAGGGCGGGGCGGGTCTCTGTGTTGACCGAACCGGGGATTCGCCCCCGCGAGGCGGGGACTGCTGCTACCGGGGCTGCCGAGGAGGCCGAGGGGGCGGCTGGTTAGGCTCCGGCCTCATGGACGTACTCATCCATTTCTTCGTCGGCCTGCACATCATCGGCATCGCCGCGCTGCTCGGCGGGTTCCTCACGCAGCTGAAGGCGATGGGGCAGGGCACCGCCCGCTTCGTCCCCGGCATGCTGCACGGCGCCGCGACGATGCTGGTCACCGGCGTGATCCTGGTCGGGCTCAACCAAGCGGACGACCAGCACGTCAATAACATCAAGATCGGTGTCAAGCTGGCGCTGCTGGTCGTCATCCTGGGGCTGACCTACGTGAAGCGGGACGACGAGCGGGTCGAGAAGCCGCTCTTCGCCGCCGTCGGCCTGCTGACCGTCGTCAACATCTTCATCGCGGTCCTCTGGACCTGATCCGGCGCCCGGCGGTGGCCCGGCGCCGGTGACCCGTGCGTCAGGCCGGGCGCACCACGCTGTGGATCTCGGACGAGCCCGCGAAGTGGATGGACTCCTCGCAGACGTACGCGCCGGGGCGCGGGGCGTGGATCATCCGGCCGTCGCCGGTGTAGATGCCGACGTGGGTGATGTCGTCGTGGAAGAAGACGAGATCGCCGGGGCGGGCGTCCGGCAGGCGGATCGGTTTGCCCGCGGTGACCTGGCCGAACGCGGTGCGCGGCAGGGCGACTCCGGCGGATTTCCAGGCGGTCTGGGTGAGCCCGGGGCCGTCGAAGGAGCCGGGGCCCGCCGCGCCGAGGACCACCGGCTTGCCGAGCTGCTCCCGCGCGAACGCGAGCGCTCTCTCCGCCTCGGCGGAGACCGGCGCCTCCTCCTGCTGCCGGGGCGCCGCCTTCGGCTGGTTCACGGCGTGGAAGGACAGCAGCGCCTGAGCCTTGCTCAGCTTTCTCTGGACGACCGACTTCGCGTCCTTGAGGTAGCCCTCGGGGTCGTCGTCGGCGTCCGGGAGGGGTGTCGGGGCGGGCGCGACGGCGTCGTAGCTGTCCGGGAGGCGCTCGGAGCTGAGCGGGGCCTTCTCGTAGCTGTCGGGGGCGTGGACGTCCGGTATGTAGGCGTCGGGTACGGCTGTGAGGCCGCTGTCCGGCGCCGCCGTGAAGTCGTGGGCGACCGACGGCGGGAAGGGCGGGAGCGGCGGCAGGGCGGGCGGCGGCGGGAGCACGGGCTCCTGCGTGCGGTAGCGGGCCGCGGTGTCGAGGAAGGTCTTGGCGCGCTTGGTCTCCTTCTCCTTGGCGGCCGTGTCCTTCTTCGAACCCGTCTGACTGCTGTAGAAGGCGTCGAGTTTGCGCTCGACGTCCTCAAGGGTAGGTCTGCCGTCGTCGGCCGGCGGGGCGGCCTCGGTGGGGGGCTGGGTGAACATCGCCATGGACGTGAGGGCGGCCGTGGCCAGGGCGGGGGCGCTGACGCCTGACGCGCGCATGCCCGTCCAGGGGAGCCTGCGTTGATGCGACGCCAATGGGGGCGACTCCTTCCTTGTACCGCCTACCGGGTTAGCTGTCGGGCTCGGGCGGGAGTCGTGCTGTCGTGCTGCGGAAGGTTGCCCTACGGCCTTCCCCGGCGGGGGTCGGCCGATTCGCCCCAGGTTCTCGGTGGGTCCCCGGCTCCGGCTGCCTCGCGCACGGGGGCGGGCCGGACTCGGCGGAGGGCCGCGCGGCCCGGCGACGTTCGCCGGTGGGGGACGGGCGGCCTTGACCGGAACGGTAGCCAATTCGTGTGACTTCTGTGAAGGTTGGCGGGCGATATGCCCGATACGTTTTTGTGACCTGTGTCGAAGTTCCCGCAGGTCATCACAGGTTGTGATAGGGGCGATCCGGAAGGTGAGCGCGGAGATTCCCGGGACCGGGACCGGTCGTCAGTGGCGGCCTCTAGACTCGGAGAGCGATGAGCAGCCTCTTTGACGACAGCTTCCTGGCGGACCTCCAGGCCCCGCGCGGGCACGCCGAGGAACCCCCTCCGCCGCCCGAGGACGAGCAGGCCCCGGAGCAGATCCCGGCCGACCTGTTCGACGGCAGGTTCGACCTGCCCCCGGACCGGGACGCCCACTACAGGGACGGCGCCCCCCGCCCCGTCCTCGATCCGGCGGCCCTCGTCGACGGGCTGAACGACAACCAGCGCGAGGCGGTGATCCACGCCGGCTCACCCCTGCTCATCGTCGCCGGCGCCGGCTCCGGCAAGACCCGCGTCCTCACCCACCGCATCGCCCACCTCCTCGCCGCGCGCGGCGTCCACCCGGGCCAGATCCTCGCGATCACCTTCACCAACAAGGCCGCCGGTGAGATGAAGGAGCGCGTCGAGCAACTCGTCGGCCCGCGCGCGAACGCGATGTGGGTCATGACGTTCCACAGCGCGTGCGTGCGCATCCTGCGCCGCGAGTCCAAGAAGCTCGGCTTCACCTCGTCGTTCTCCATCTACGACGCCGCCGACTCCAAGCGCCTCATGGCCCTCGTCTGCCGCGACCTGGACCTCGACCCCAAGCGCTTCCCGCCCAAGTCCTTCAGCGCCAAGATCAGCAACCTCAAGAACGAGCTGATCGACGAGGAGGACTTCGCGGCCCAGGCGGCCGACGGCTTCGAGAAGACCCTCGCCCAGGCGTACGCGCTCTACCAGTCCCGCCTGCGCGAGGCCAACGCCCTCGACTTCGACGACCTCATCATGACGACGGTCAACCTCCTGCGCGCCTTCCCGGACGTCGCCGAGCACTACCGCCGCCGCTTCCGCCACGTGATGGTCGACGAGTACCAGGACACCAACCACGCCCAGTACGCCCTCGTCCGGGAACTCGTGGGCGGCGCCGGCCGTTCTCAGGACACGCCGCCCAGCGAGCACGACCTCCCGCCCGCCGAGCTCTGCGTCGTGGGCGACGCCGACCAGTCCATCTACGCCTTCCGCGGCGCGACGATCCGCAACATCCTCCAGTTCGAGGAGGACTACCCGAGCGCGACGACGATCCTGCTGGAGCAGAACTACCGCTCCACGCAGACGATCCTCTCGGCGGCCAACGCGGTCATCGAGCGCAACGAGTCCCGCAGGCCCAAGAACCTGTGGACCAACGCCGGTGCGGGCGCCCGCATCACGGGCTACGTCGCCGACACCGAGCACGACGAGGCGCAGTTCGTCGCCGAGGAGATAGACCGCCTCACCGACAACGGCGAGGCCAAGGCCGGGGATGTCGCGGTGTTCTACCGCACCAACGCCCAGTCCCGGGTCTTCGAGGAGATCTTCATCCGCGTCGGCCTGCCCTACAAGGTCGTCGGCGGCGTCCGCTTCTACGAGCGCAAGGAGGTCAGGGACGTCCTGGCCTACCTCCGCGTCCTCGCCAACCCCGAGGACTCCGTCCCCCTGCGCCGCATCCTCAACGTCCCCAAGCGGGGCATCGGCGAGCGCGCCGAGGCGATGATCGACGCCCTCTCCCAGCGCGAGAAGATCAGCTTCCCGCAGGCCCTCAAGCGCGTCGACGAGGCGTACGGCATGGCCGCCCGCTCCGCCAACGCCGTCAAGCGGTTCAACGAGCTGATGGACGACCTGCGCACCATCGTCGAGTCCGGCGCCGGCCCGGCGACGGTCCTGGAGGCCATACTCGAACGCACCGGCTACCTCGCCGAGTTGCAGAACTCCACCGACCCCCAGGACGAGACCCGCATCGAGAACCTCCAGGAACTCGCCTCCGTGGCCCTGGAGTTCGAGCAGGAGTCCGGCGAGTCGGAACAGCCCCGCGGCCTCGCCGACTTCCTGGAGCGCGTCGCCCTGGTCGCCGACTCCGACCAGATCCCCGACGAGGACGAGGACGGCTCGGGCGTCATCACCCTGATGACCCTGCACACCGCCAAGGGCCTGGAGTTCCCCGTCGTCTTCCTCACCGGCATGGAGGACGGCGTGTTCCCGCACATGCGCGCCCTCGGCCAGGTCAAGGAACTGGAGGAGGAACGCCGTCTCGCCTACGTCGGCATCACCCGCGCGCGTGAGCGGCTCTACCTGACCCGCTCCACGCTCCGCAGCGCCTGGGGGCAGCCGTCGTACAACCCGCCCTCCCGGTTCCTGGAGGAGATCCCGGCCACGCACGTCGACTGGAAGCGCACCGGCGCACCCGCCGCGCCGCCGCCGAGCCTCGGGTCCTCGCTGTCGTCGTCCCGGTCCTCCGCCAAGGGCGCCTCCGGGTTCGCGACGCGCCGGGGGGCCGAGGAGAAGCCCGCGATCGCCCTGACCGTCGGGGACCGCGTCACGCACGACCAGTTCGGGCTCGGGACCGTCGTCGCCGTCGGGGGCGCGGGGGCGAAGGCGGAGGCGACGATCGACTTCGGTGAGGGGAAGCCGAAGCGGCTGCTGCTGCGGTACGCGCCGGTCGAGAAGCTCTGAGGGGTCTTCACCGGACATGAGCCGGGCCCCTGTCGCTCGACAGGGGCCCGCTTGACGGAAGTTGAGGCCTTACGTCGGGTCGAGCCCGTGGCTGCGCAGCCACGACAGCGGGTCGATCGACGAGCCGCCGGCCGGGCGGACCTCGAAGTGCAGGTGCGGGCCGGTGGAGTTGCCGGAGTTTCCGGAGTACGCGATCGGCTCGCCGGCCTTGACCGTCGTCCCCGACGCGACGCGGTAGCTGGAGAGGTGGCAGTACCAGGTCTCCGTGCCGTCCTTCGCCGTCAGGATCAGCATGTTGCCGTAGGCGTTGTTCCACTGGGTGCGGACGGTGCCGTCCGTCGCGGCCATGACGGTGGTGCCGTAGGCGACCGGGAAGTCGATGCCCGTGTGCATGGACATCCAGTTGATGCCGGACTGGCCGTAGTAGGCGCTCAGGCCGTGCTGCGCGACCGGGAGGGCGTACTTGGGGCGCAGCCGCTCCAGCCGGGCCGCCTCGGCGGCGGCCTTCTTCTTCTCGGCCTCCTGCTGCGCCTTGAGGTCGATGCGCTCCTGTGTACGGCTCGCGCGGCCCGCGACGTCCTCGGCCGCCGCGCTGAGGCTCGCCAGCTGGCTGCCCAGCTTGTCGTGCGCGGCGGACGGCTTGACCGACTTCGTCTCCGGGGCGGCGGCGCTCGTCTCCTTCGCGTCGTCACTGAACGTGCCGACCGAGGCGGCGGCGATGCCGGCCACGCTCATCACGCACGCGGAGGGGACGGCGATGGTCAGCAGCGCGGAGCGCTTCGCGGGGGGCTTGCGGCGGGCGGCGCGGTTCG
>NZ_JBTYMC010000385.1:0-5536 GCF_054880855.1 Streptomyces sp. S6
TGCACACCCCGCCCACCGGCACGGTCCCGCCCCCACCCGCCCCGCCGGCCCCCGCACCCCGGAGTGGCCCACTCGGGACGACGCCCCCGGGAGCGCCTTTCGGAACGCCGGGGACGACACCTCCCGGCGCCCCCTTCGGCGCGGCCGCCGCCCTCGCCCCCGTACCCCCCGAAGCGGGCCTCCGCGCGGTGCTCACGAAATACGCCGAGGCCCCGGTGGGCGACCGCTGGACGGAGCAGAACCCGGAGCTGGTGCGGGCGACGCTCACCAAGGGCGCGAACATCCTCGCCAAACAGGGCAGCATGGTCGCCTACCAGGGCGACATCGACTTCGCCCACAAGGGTTCAGGGCTGCTCGGCAAGTTGACGGGACAGCTCACCGGCCAGGGCATGTCCCTGATGCGCTGCTCCGGCGACGGCGAGGTGTTCCTCGCGGACGAGGCCAGCCACCTCTTCGTCATCCGCCTCCAGGGCGAGCAGCTCTACACCTCCGCGCGCGGGGTACTCGCCTTCGACGAGGGGCTCGACACCGAGGTCCGCCGCATCGAGGGCGCGGGCCTGCCCGGCGGCGGCCTGTTCAGCATGCTCTTCTCCGGCACCGGCGCGGTCGTCGTCAAGACCCGGGGCGTCCCCGTCGTCCTCCCCGTGGGCCCCGCCACCTACGTCGACGGCAACGCCGTCATCGCCTGGTCGGCGGGTGCGCAGGCGGTCACCACGACCTCGCTGCGCCTGCGCCGCTCCGGGTACGCCCGGCAGAGCGCGGAGGCCGTCAACCTCCAGTTCCGGGGCGCCCCCGGCAACTTCGTCGTCGTCCAGCCCTTCGAGGTGTGAGGCAGCCATGGACCTCCAGACACTCAACGCGCACCAGCACGCGGCGGCGGGCACGGCCGGCGTCCGGATGAGCGTGCACAGCTCCAAGACGCTCAAGGTCACGATGGTCACCGGCCAGGACCTGTACGCCAAAGCCGGCGCGATGATCGCCTACGACGGGTACGTCCAGTTCGACGGCGCCCCCGGCACCCTGCGGCGGAACGCCGAGGAGATGGTCACCGGCGAGGGCGGCCGGCTGATGCTGTGCCGGGGCGACGGCGAGCTGTACCTCGCGGACTACGGCGGCGACGTCCTCGTCCTGCACCTGAACAACGAGGCGATCTCCGTCAACGGACCCACCCTGCTGGCCTGCGACGCCGCGCTGGAGCTGAAGATCGAGCCCGTCAAGGGGCTCGCGAAGCTCTCCGGGTCCGGGCTCACCAACCTCGTCGTCCGGGGCACCGGGTGGGTCGCGCTGGTCAGCCGGGGGATACCGATCTCCCTCGACTGCGCCGAGCGCGAGACGTACGTCGACCCCGACGCGCTCATCGCCTGGACCGACGGGCTCGACATGAAGGCCAGACGCACGCTCAAGGCGGGCGCGCTGATCGGGCGGGGCAGCGGGGAAGCGTTCCAGGTCGGCTTCAAGGGACAGGGGTTCGTCGTCGTCCAGCCCAGCGAGGACACCGGCGACCGATTCAAGATCCGGGGCTGAGGGGAGCCAGGACAGACATGCACAGCACACTCTTCGCGCACACTCCGGTGGAGTCCACCGAGCGCTACACCCTCCAGAACCCGCAGCTCCTCAAGACGGACGTCACGCGCGGCCAAGGGGCGATTCTCGCGCGGCAGGGGGCCATGGTCGCCTTCGAGGGCGACGTCCAGTTCGACAGCCAGTACCGGGACCGGGGGTGGCGCAATGTCGAGCGGATGACGGGGGAGCGGCTCGAACTCATGCGGTGCAAGGGGAACGGGGTGGTGTACCTCGCGAACTTCGCGCAGCACCTGCACATCATGGAAGTGGGGCGGGGGATCACCGTCGACTCGTCGTCCGTGCTGGCGTTCGACGGGACGCTGGGGGTGGGGATCGTCGCGATCGACAGCGCCGTCGAGGTGGCGTCCGCCGGGGCGTACAACCTGGAGTTGTCCGGGAACGGGCAGGTCGTCGTGATGACGTCCGGGGAGCCGTTGGTGCTGGAGGTCGGGCCCGGGAACAACGTCTGCTGCGACTCCGATGCGGTGATCGCCTGGTCGACGTCGTTGCGGACGCAGTTGCAGGCGCCCACGTCCACGTCCGCCGTGTGGCGCAGGCGGGGGTCCAGTGGGGAGGGGTGGGAGATGCAGTTCTCTGGGACCGGGCATGTGCTGGTGCAGCCGAGTGAGTTGCTGCCGCCGCAGCACTTGAGGACGTCCGGGGTGCTCGGACAGTTCGGGATGGGGAGCGGGGGGCTCAGCGGGAATTCGCTGGGAGGCAGCCGGAACTAGAGAGTCGTAAGGGGCGATGCTCCAGGTGTCCGCCCCTTACTTTCTCTCCTACATCCCCAGCCTCTTCCTCGTTTCCTCCAACAGGCGTACCACCGACTCGTCCGCCACCCCCGCCACCTCGTCGTACGCGAACCAGCGCAGGTCCAGTGACTCGTCGCTGATCTGCTCGACCGCGTCCGGCGCAGCCACCGCCGCGTACTGGACGTCCAGGTGCCAGGCGCACGGCGTCAAGTGGCGGTCCAGGCGGACCGGGCCGCCCGGCAGCAGCCTCAAGCTCTCGATGCCGGACTCCTCGACGCCTTCGCGGACCGCCGACGCCGCAAGGGTCGTGTCGCCCGGCTCGCAGTGGCCGCCCATCTGGAGCCACATGCGGAGCTTTTTGTGCAGGGTCAGGAGGACCCGGGACCGGGTCGGGTCGATGACCAGCGCGCTCGCCGTGATGTGGCCGTCCGTGCAGGACTTCCACATGCCGTCCGGGTGGGCGGCGAGGTGGGCCAGGTAGGTGTCGCGCAGGTCCGGCTGGGCCTCGTATCCCTTGAGGACCGAGGCCGCGTCGTCGTACAGGGTCACTCGGGGTTGTCGCCCTTGTCTTCGTCGGTGGGCTTCTTCTTCAGGTCGGGGCCGCCCTCGGCCGCCTCGCCGAGGAGCTTGTCCAGCTCGGAGAAGTCGAGCTGCTCGCGGTGGACGAAGCCGTCGGGGTCGTCGAGGTCGGTGGCCGTGGGGAGCATGTCCGGGTGGGCCCACAGGGCGTCGCGGCCGTCGACACCGCGCGCGTCCGTGAGGGACGCCCACAGGCGGGACGCGTCGCGCAGGCGGCGGGGGCGCAGCTCCAGGCCGATCAGGGTGGCGAACGTCTGCTCGGCGGGGCCGCCCGAGGCGCGGCGCCGGCGCAGGGTCTCGCGGAGGGCGTCCGCCGAGGTCAGACGGGGTTTCGCTGCCGCGTGGACGACCGCGTCGACCCAGCCCTCGACCAGCGCCAGGGCCGTTTCCAGCCGGGCCAGGGCCGCCTTCTGCTCCGGGGTGTCCTCCGGCTGGAACATGCCCTGCTGGAGGGCGTCCTGGAGCTGCTCCGGGTTCTGCGGGTCGAACTGGCCGACGACGTCCTCCAGCTTGGCCGTGTCGACCTTGATGCCGCGCGCGTAGCCGTCGACAGCACCGAACAGATGTGCCCGCAGCCACGGGACGTGCGCGAAGAGGCGCTGGTGGGCGGCCTCGCGCAGCGCGAGGTACAGCCGCACCTCGTCCTTCGCGACGCCGAGGTCCTTGCCGAACGTCTCGATGTTCACCGGCAGCAGCGCGGCCTTGCCGGCCGGGCCCAGCGGCAGGCCGATGTCCGTCGAACCGATGACCTCGCCCGCGAGGACGCCGACGGCCTGCCCGATCTGCGTGCCGAACATGGCGCCGCCCATCGAGCGCATCATGCCGATCAGCGGGCCCGCCATGGCCTGCATCTCCTCCGGCAAGACATCGCCCATCGCCGCGCCGACACGCTCGGCGACCGGGTCCACCAGCTCCTTCCACGCCGGGAGCGTCGCCTCCACCCACTCCGCGCGCGACCACGCGACCGCCGTGTTCGCGCCGGACGGCAGGGACGTCGCGTCGTCCAGCCACAGGTCCGCCAGGCGGACCGCCTCCTCGACCGCCGTGCGCTCCGACGCGCCCACGCTCGCGTCCTTCACGCCGTCCGGCGTGCCCTGCGCGACCGTCTGGCGGGCGATCTGCTTCGCCATGTCCCAGTTCACCGGGCCGCCCTCGTAGGACAGCATCTGGCCGAGCTGCTGGAACGCCGCGCCCAGGTCACCGGGGTTCATGGAGCCGAACATCGCGGCCAGCGGGTTGTCGGCGCCGGGGGCACCGAAGCCGCCGGCACCGGGCAGTCCGCCGAAACCGAACGGGTTCTGACCACCACCGCTCTGCTGGTCCTTCTTCTTGCCGTCGCCGTCCTCCGGCTCCTCCGGCGGAAGGCCGAATCCGAATGGGGTGTCACTCACGGGGTTCCTCGGCTGGTAAGGCCACCGGTCTCCCGACCGGCGGCGCGGCTGCCCTGCAACACCACCCAGCGTAGACACCCGGGCCCGATCGGGCCTCGGTGCTCCGCCGACTCGCGGCCTGCGGCAGGATGGAGCCACCTGGTACGTACGCGTCATCCGCGCCCGTATGCCATGACAACCGCTGGAGACACCTGGTGAGTTCCCCAGATCCGCAGGTTCGCGCAGCGCGAAACCACTCAACCGGTGCCGCCGCGCGCGGGCCCGTCGTCGCCGTGACCGGCGCGGCGCACGGGGTGGGCGCGTTGCTGACCGAGCGGCTCGCCGCGTCCGACGAGATCAAGCAGGTCGTCGCCATCGACGAGCGGAGGGGGGAGTGCGACGACGTGACGTGGCACATCCTCGACGTGCGTGATCCGGCGATCGCGGAGAAGCTGCGGGGGGCCGATGTCGTCGTCCATCTCGCGCTGGATCTCGATCTCGGGTCCGAGGCGGCGGCGCGGACGGCGTACAACGTGCGGGGGACGCAGACCGTGCTGACCGCTGCCGCGGCGGCCGGGGTGCATCGGGTCGTGCTGTGCACGTCCGCGATGGTGTACGGGGCGCTGCCGGACAATGAGCTGCCGCTCTCCGAGGACGCGGAGTTGCGGGCGACCGCCGAGGCGACCGGGGTGGGGGATCTGCTGGAGATCGAGCGGCTCGCCCGTCGTGCGCCGCGTGCGCATCCCGGGTTGAACGTCACCGTCGTGCGGCCGGCGACGCTGGTCGGGGGGACCGACACCGCGCTCACCCGGTACTTCGAGTCGCCCCGGCTGCTCGTCGTGGCCGGGTCGCGGCCCGCCTGGCAGTTCTGTCACGTCGACGATCTGTGCGGGGCTCTCGAATACGCCGTTCTGGAGAAGGTGGAGGGGGAGCTGGCCGTCGGGTGTGACGGGTGGCTCGAACAGGAGGAGGTCGAGGAGCTGAGCGGGATTCGGCGGATGGAGCTGCCGTCCGCCGTCGCGCTCGGGGCCGCTGCTCGGTTGCACCGGATCGGGCTCACGCCGTCGCCCGCCGGGGATCTCGCGTACACGATGTATCCCTGGGTGGTGAGCGGGAGCCGGCTGCACGCCGCCGGGTGGCGGCCTCGGTGGAGCAACGAGGAGGTGCTGGCCGAGCTGCTGGAGGAGGTTGCCGGGCGGCACACCGTCGCCGGGCGGCGGCTCGGGCGGAAGGACGCGACCGCTGCGGGGGCCGCGGGGGCGACGGTCGCGT
>NZ_JBTYMC010000386.1:0-5517 GCF_054880855.1 Streptomyces sp. S6
GGGCGGCCACCTCCACGGCCCACCCGGCGGCGCCGTCGCCGATCAGCAGCCGGGCCTCGCGCAGGGCGGCGTCGTCGCTGACGGCGTCCTGGAGTGCGGAGGTGTCACGGGGCCGCAGGCGCAGGATCCACGACCGGTCCGGGGCGGGCTGGCGGTGCGTCACAGGAGGCCGAGCCTTTCCAGGTCGGTGGCGTACTTGCGGACCAGGGCGGCCGAGAGGTGGGGGATGTCCTTGCCGAGGCCGGTTTCGGGGTCCTTCACCGCGGCCTGGAACCGGTCGGCGGGGAGCATCGGCTCCGGGCCGCTCTCCTCGGGGTGTGCGAAGGCGTGCAGCAGGGGCAGCACGGAGTGGCGGCGCTGTCTCTCGGGCAGGGCGCGCAGCGCGGTCGTGAACCGGGTGAGCCAGGCCGCGTGGTCGTCGATCCGCCGGATCGGGTGTCCGGCCTCGACGAGCCAGTCGACGAAGGTGTCCAGCGAGATGCCGTCGTCGTGGGGGTTGCGCAGGTGGAACGTGCGGTGGCCGTCGGTGGCGTGCGCGCCCAGGGCGGTGACGGCCTCGGCGCAGAAGCCGACCGGCAGGCCGTCGTAGTGGGCCGGGGAGCCCGAGCGGTAGAAGGAGCCGGGGGCGACGCCGGTGGCGATCAGGCTGAGCAGGAGCCGGGTGCACAGGTCGGGGACGTTGAGCTGTCCCGCGTACTCGGGGTGGGCGAGGAGGATGCCCGACCGGAAGACCCGGGCCGGCAGTCCGTACCGCTCGTGGGCCTCCCGCAGCAGGACCTCGCCGGCCCACTTGCTGGTCGCGTACCCGTCGGCGTAGCCCTCGCCGGTGCGGCGCACCGGGACGGCCGTGCGGATGTCGGCGTCCTCGTCGAGCGCCGGGCCGGGGCCGTCGGGGCGGACGGCGACGGTGGAGACGTAGGTGACGGGCTTGGTCCGCGTGGTGAGCGCCAGCCGGATCACCTCGGCCGTGCCGGCGACGTTGGGGCCGAACAGCTGGTCGTACGGAAGGACGTGGTTGACCAGCGCACCGGCGTGGACGACGAGGTCCACGTCGCGGGCCAGCCGCTGCCAGGTGTCCTCGTCCAGGCCGAGGCGGGGTGCGCCGAGGTCTCCCGCGAGCACCTCCAGGGATCCGGCGGCTTCCCGGTGGCGGCGCAGGAGTGCGGCGTCCCCGCTGTCGAAGGCCTCCGCGAGCCTGCGTGCCGCCGAGGCCGCGTCCTCACCCCGGACGACGCAGATCACCCGGCCCCCCTCGGGCGCGAGCCGCTCCAGCCACTCCAGGCACAGGAACCGGCCCAGGTAGCCGTTGGCCCCGGTGAGCAGGACGGTGCGGACGGCGCCGGAGGGGCCCGGCAGGGCGGAGGCGGCGGCGAGTGTCGGCGCGTCGAGGAACTTCTCCAGGGTGAGGTCGGCGGCCCGGACCTCGCCGCCTGCGCCACCGAAGCCTCCGTGCACGGAGGCGGACGTCGGTCGCGGTGCCCCGCCGAGGCGCTGTGCCTCGATGTGGCGTGCCACGCCCGTCAGGCCGCCCGCCGGGCTGATGATCACCCCGACCGGGATCTCGACGCCGAAGATCTCCCCGAGCAGCCGGGAGAGGGACAGCGCGGACAGGGAGTCCCCGCCGAGGTCCGTGAAGCGCGCGCCGACGGCGGTGTCCGGGGCGCCGAGCAGCGCCTGGGCGGCCCGGCGGACGGTCTCCGCCACCGGCCCGTCCGCTCCGGTGCGGCGCAGTTCGGCCAGCCACCGGTCCTGTCCCTCGGCGCGTTCGGTGTACAGCGCTTCGAGCGCGGCGCCGTAACGTTCCTTCAGACGGGGCCGCAGCACCTTGTGGCTCTCGGTGTACAGGCCGTTCTCGGGGCTGAAGGGCTCGGTCTCGATCAGGAAGTCGCGCGGGATCTCGTAGCTGTTGAGCCCGCTCTCCCCCGCGACCTGCCGCAGCGACTCGGCGAGCGCGGTCTTGAGGGCGGCGGTGTCCCCGTCGTGCCGGGCGAGCGCCTCCGGGGTGGGGACGACCACCGCGAGCAGGTAGGCGCGTTCGCTGTTGCCGTACACGTAGAGCTGCCGGACGAGGGGGCTGGCGAGGTAGACGGTCTCCAGGCGGGAGACGGCCACGAACTCGCCCTGGGAGAGCTTCAGGGTGTCCTTGGTGCGGTCGACGTGGACGAGCCGGTCGGGGCCGAGCTCGGCGAAGACGTCACCGGTGCGGTAGTAGCCGTCCGCGTCGAAGAGTTCGGCGGTCAGCTCGGGGCGCCGGTAGTAGCCGGGGACGAGCGTCTGGGACCTGAGCAGCAGTTCGCCGCGCGGGTGGGGCAGGTCGGTGGTGTGGTAGCCGAGTTCGGGGACGTCCACCAGCTTGTAGTCGAGGACGGGCGGCCGTTGCACCACGGTGTCCAGCAGGACCCCGCCGGCCTCGGTGGAGCCGTAGCCGGTGTGCAGGGTCACGCCGAGGCAGGACTCGACGAAGGCCGCGAGTTCGGCGGAGAGCGGGGCCGTGCCCACGAACGCCTTGGCGACGCGTCCGCCGAGGACGTTCTCCCGCAGCTCCTTCCTGACGGCGGCCTCGACGTCACCGGACTCCCCGGCCCGCCGGTCCAGTTCGCCCCGGTAGAGCTGGAACAGCATGTCGCAGATGCGCGGCACCATGGTCAGCTCGGTCGGGCGGACCAGCGCGATGTCCTCGAAGAGGGCGGACAGGTCGCTCCTGGCGGTGAAGTAGCCGGTACCGCCGCGCACCAGCGAGCCCATCAGCGCGTAGCGGCCCGCGAGGTGGCTGTGCGGCATGTACAGGACGCTGACGGCGGGGACGTCCGCCGAGCCGTAGCTGAACCCGTACCACGCGGTGCCGACCAGCCGCTGGGTGTACATGGCGCCCTTGGGTGCGCCGGTGCTGCCGGACGTGTAGATGAGCAGGGCGAGCGGGTCGTCGCCCGGTTCGGCCGTGAACAGGGGCGCCGGCGGCAGCTCCGCGCCCTGGTCGATCACCTCCGCCAGCGTGTCCACGGCGACCGTCCGCCCGGCCTCGGCGAGCGCGCGAACGGCCTGCCGCCCGGCCTCCGCACTGCCGTGGCCGAACACGGTCAGCCGCTCGATGGACGCCGCCCCGGTGACGAGCCCGACGGCGGTGTCGAGGTGCTCGGCGCTCACGGCGAGGACGCGGGGTTCGGTCTCCTCGACGATCTCCCGCAGCTGGTCGGGGTGCGTGCTGTGCTGGAGGGGCACCGGGACGACGCCGGTGTGGATGGCCGCCAGGTCCAGCGTCGCGTGGTCGACGCCCGGGAAGCCCAGGGTGCACAGCCGCTCCCCCGGGCCCAGCGGGTACCGGGGGTCGTGCCAGCGGGCGGCGACCGCGCGGACCCGCGCCCACAGTTCGCGGTAGCTCACCGTGTCGAACCGGGGCAGCAGCGCTCCTGTCGCCGGGTCGACGGCGCGTTCGCCGAGGGCGGGACGGTCTCCGTGGCTCTCCAGGACGGTCGCCATGACCTCGGCGAGCGCCTGCCCCGGTTCGACGGACGCCAGGGCCTCGGCGAGCCCGGTGCCGTGATCGTCGCGTGGTGCGGCCATGCTCAGCTCTCCCGTGCGGTGTGGGGGGTGGTTGGTCACCAGGTGACGGGCAGGGCCGCCACGCCTCGGACGAGGCGCTCGGTGCGCCAGGTCAGCTGGTCGGGTTCGACGGCGAGCTTCAGCCCGGGGAAGCGCCGGACCATCACTTCGAGGACCACGCGCAGCTCCAGGCGGGCGAGCTGGGCGCCGAGGCAGTGGTGCAGGCCGTGTCCGAAGGTGACGTGCGGGACGCGTTCGCGCCGGAAGTCGATCTCGTAGGGGTCCTCGAACACCGTGGCGTCGTGGTTGGCCATCCCGAGTTCGGCCACCACCGCGTCACCGGCGCGGATGAGCTGCCCGCCCAGTTCCAGGTCCTCGGTGGCGATGCGGGTGAACCCGGCGGTCGCGCTGTTGGGGATGAACCGCAGGAGTTCCTCGACGGCCCGGGGGACGAGCGCGGGGTCGGCGCACAGCTGCTCCCAGAGGCCGGGCCGGGTCAGCAGCGTGTAGACCATGCTGCCGATCTCGTTGGCGGTGGCCTCCTGCCCGGCGGAGAGCAGGCTGACGCCGAGGCCGACCAGCTCCTCCTCGGCGAGCGGGCCGTCGTCGTCCGCGCCGTCGGCGCCGTCTTCGTTGTCGGCGACCAGTTCGCCGAGGAGGTCGTCGGTGGGGGTGATCCGGCGCTGGGCGATCAGGCCGGCGAGGTACTCGTCGAGGTGGGCGCGGGAACGCGCGGCCTGGGCGGGGTCGGCGAGCATCAGCAGGCCGTCGACCCACTCGGTGAACCGTTCCCGGTCGGCGAGGGGCACGCCGAGCATCTCGCAGATCACGGTGATCGGCAGGGGCCAGGTCAGAGCGGTGGTGAGGTCGGCCGGGGCGCCCGTCGCCACCATCGCGTCGAGAAGTTCGTTCACGATCTCCTCGATGCGCGGGCGCAGGGCCTTGAGGCGGCGCACGGAGAACGCGTTCATCACGCGGCGGCGCAGCCGGGTGTGCTCGGGCGGGTCCATGCTGAGCATCGAGGTGCGGGGCAGTCCGACCGCGACCGTGCGGGGCACGTGGTCGCCGACGGCGGCGGCGCGGCTGAAGCGGGGGTCCGAGAGGACCGTCCTGACGTCCGCGTGCCGGGTGACCAGCCAGCCGTCGCCGCCGAACGGCAGCCGCACGCGCAGCACGGGCTGTTCGCCGGAGAGTTCCACCAGCGTCGGGTCGAGGTCGAGGCGGACGATCGGGCCGAACGGGTAGGCCCGGGTTTCTTCCCCTGCCGCGGTCATCGTGTTCATCCTTTGCGTGGGTGTCGGGAGGTGCCTCGGGGGCGGGGCGCTCAGGCGAGGCTCGCGGTCTTCCCGCCGTCGATGACGATGTTGCTGCCGGTGATCCACGAGGCGCGGGGCGAGACGAAGAAGCTGACGGCGTCGGCGATGTCCTGGGACTCCCCCATGCGGCCGAGCGGGATCTCGGCGGCCCACTGCCCGGCGAGGGCGTCGAGGTCGGTGCCAGCGGGGTCGCCGCCGTAGTACTCGACGACCTGGCGGCGGGCCGCCTGCGAGGCGGGCGTCTCCACGTTGCCCAGGCACAGGGAGAGCACCCGGATGCCGTCCGGGGCGAGTTCGGTGGCGAGGCCCTTGCTGTACGTCTCCAGCGCGGCCTTGGCCGCGGCGTAGTGGTAGAGGTTCGGGTACGCGGCGATGGTGGCGGTGCTCGACACGTGGACGACGGTCCCGCCGCCGCTCTCCCTCATGGCCGGCACGAGCGCCGCGTTGAGGCGGACCGAGGCGAGGAAGTTGATGTCCATCGTGTACTGCCAGTCGTCCTCCAGGTCCAGGACGCGGTGGAACGAACGGCAGCCGCCCGCGTTGTTCACGACGATGTCCACGCCGCCGAGGACGTCGAGGGCGGTGTCGGCGAACGCGCGCACCCCGTCGGCCGTGCTCAGGTCGGCCGCGACGAGGGTGGCGCCGGCCGGGGTGTCGCCCT
>NZ_JBTYMC010000387.1:0-5517 GCF_054880855.1 Streptomyces sp. S6
CCGCCGTCGGCACCAGCGCGACCAGCACGGCGTCGACGCCCCCGTACGCCAGCACCCGGTCCACGCACGCGGTCAGCTGGGCCTCCGTCACGGCGGCGGTCGCGTCGACCGGGTTCCCGGCGGTGGCGCCCTCGGGCAGGTCCGCGAGGACGGCCTCGGGGATCGGGGGCAGCACGAGCCCCGCCTCCGTACAGGCGTCCGCCGCCAGTACCCCGGCCCCGCCCGCGTTGGTGACGACCGCCACGCGGGTCCCCTCGGGCAGCGGCTGGGAGTGCAACAGGGCGGCGGTCTCCAGGAGTTCGCCGACCGACCGGGTCGCCGTGATGCCCGCCTGGGTGAACAGGGCCCGCCGGGTCATGGTCGGGGTGGCCGCGGCGGCGGTGTGCGAGGCGGCGGCCCGCCGGCCCGCGTCGGTGCGTCCGGCGTCCACGGTCAGGACCGGGATCCGGCGGGTGACCCGGCGGGCGGTGCGGGAGAACGCGCGCGGGTTGCCGAACGACTCCAGATGCAGCACGGCGAGTGAGGTGCGGCCGTCGTCCTCCCACCACTGGAGCAGGTCGTTGCCGCTGACGTCGTACTTGTCGCCCAGCGACACGAACGACGACACCCCGATGCCCAGCCGGGACATCCCGTCGAGCAGGGCGATGCCCACCCCGCCGGACTGCACGGCGATCCCGGCGGCACCGGGCAGCGGGTGCCGGGCGGCGAACGTGGCGTCCAGGCGCAGCGCCGGCTCGGTGTTGACCACGCCGAGGCAGTTGGGGCCGACCAGCCGCATGCCGTACGTACGGCAGGCCGCCAGCAGCCCCCGGGCCTGATCGGAGTCCAGGCCCGAGGACACCACCACGAGCGCGCGCACCCCGGCCTTGCCGCACTCCTCGGCCGTCGCCGGGACCGCCGCCGCGGGGACCGCCACGACCACCAGGTCGGGGGTCTTCGGCAGCAGGCTCACCGCCGGGTAGGAGGGCACGCCGAGGATCGACGTCACGCCCGGGTTCACGGCGAACAGCCGACGGACGAACCCGCCGGTGTGCAGGTGATGCAGGACCGCGCGGCCCACCGAGCCGGGGGTGCGCCCGGCGCCCACGACGGCGACCGCCTCCGGGCACAGCAGCGGACGCAGACTCGCCACGTCCGCCCGCCGCCCGCGCTCCTCGACGGCCGTGAGGTACGGGTCGTCCTCGTCGAGCCGGATCGTGCAGCGCACCTCGGGGCCCTCGAAGCGGCGCGTGAGGCGCAGGCCCAGATCGGCGAAGAGACGCAGGATCTCGCGGTTCTCGCTGAGGGCGTCGGCCGTGAAGACGGTGACGCCGTCAGCGAGGGCGGCCGACACCAGGTGCTCGACCAGCAGTGTCCCGACCCCCCGGTGGTGCACCCCCTCCGCGACGGCCACGGAGATCTCCGCGCGGTCGCCGTCGCCGCGGGTGTCGTACTCGGCGAGCCCGAGCACCTGTCCGTGCGCCTCGGCCAGCAGCGCCCGGTAGCCGGGGCGGGCCGGCGCACAGGCCCGGTCGGCAGCCTGGGCGGCCGAACGCCGGCTCGGCGAGAAGAACCTCAGCCGCAGGTGCTCCGGTGACATCTCCTCGTACAGCCCTTCCAACTGGTCGTGGTCGCCGGG
This sequence comes from Streptomyces sp. S6, assembly GCF_054880855.1. NCBI lineage: Bacteria > Bacillati > Actinomycetota > Actinomycetes > Kitasatosporales > Streptomycetaceae > Streptomyces > Streptomyces sp. S6. The sequence goes on from NZ_JBTYMC010000387.1 coordinate 1,619, forward strand.
CCGTACGGGCCGGATGCACACCGTGGTCCCGTCCGCGAGCAGTGCGTGCGCGGGGGTGCGGTCGAGCAGGTCGTCCGTCATGGGGGACTCCTTCGGGAACGGTCGGTACTGCGAGCATCCGGCGCGGCGCGGGCCCCCGGCAGGGGCTGACGGGGGCCGGTGAGGGGGCCGACCGGCCCCCTGCGGTCAGGCCATCAGGCGGGTCAGGTCCAGCAGGCGGTTGGTGTAGCCCCACTCGTTGTCGTACCAGCCGAAGACCTTGGCCAGCGTGCCGCCCACCTGGGTCAGCGCCGGGTCGAAGACACAGGACGAGGGGTCGCCGATCACGTCACGGGAGACGATCGGCGCGTGCGAGACCCGCAGGACGCCGCGCAGCGCCCCCTCGGCCGCCGCCTCGAACGCGTCGTTGACCTCCTCCCGCGTCGCCGGGCGGTTCAGGACCACCGTCAGGTCGGTGAGCGAGCCGTCCTCCACCGGCACCCGCACCGCGATCCCGTCCAGCGCCCCGGCCAGCTCCGGCAGGACCAGACCCACCGCGCGGGCGGCACCCGTGCCGGTCGGGATGATGCTGAGAGCGGCGGAGCGGGCCCGGCGCAGATCCTTGTGCGGGCCGTCGATCAGCGACTGGTCGTTGGTGTAGCCGTGCACCGTGGTGAGCATGCCGCGCTCCACGCCGAACGCGTCGTCGAGGACCTTCACCATCGGCGCGACACAGTTCGTGGTGCAGGACGCCGCCGACACGATCCGGTCGTGCGCACGGTCGTAGCCGCCGTGGTTGACCCCCACCACGAGCGTCGCGTCCACCCCCTTGCCCGGCGCGGACAGCAGCACCCTCCCGGCGCCCGCCTTCAGATGCAGGGCCGCCGAGTCGCGGTCACGGAACCGCCCGGTGGACTCGATCACGACGTCGACCCCGAACTCCGCCCAGCGCAGCGCCGCCGGGTCCCGTTCGGCGGTGACGGCGATCCGCCGCCCGTCCACGGTGATCGACCCCTCGTCGTGGGCGACCTCCCGCCCGAGGCGCCCGAACGTCGAGTCGTACTCCAGGAGATGGGCCAAGGTGGCGGCGGGAGCGATGTCGTTGACGGCGACGACCTCGACGCCCTCGCCGCGTTCCAGGGCCGCGCGCAGATAGGTGCGGCCGATCCGGCCGAAGCCGTTGATGCCGACACGTACGGTCATGACGGTGAACTCCTTTTCCTGCGACGGGTGTTCAGATGTTCCAGGCCCAGTCCGTGATCTCCGGCAGATCGGTGCCGTGCTCGCGGATCCAGGCGTGGTGGCGGGTACGGGCGTCGGCCATGGCCTGCCGGACGCCCGAGGCGCGGACCGCGAGGCCGGGGACGCGGTCGATGACGTCCATGACGAGCCGGAAGCGGTCGAGGTCGTTGCGGACGACCATGTCGAACGGTGTGGTCGTGGTGCCGGACTCCTTGTAGCCGCGCACGTGGAGGTTCGCGTGGCCGGTGCGCCGGTAGGTGAGGCGGTGGATGAGCCACGGGTAGCCGTGGTAGGCGAAGATCACCGGCTTGTCGGGGGTGAAGAGGCCGTCGTACTCGAAGTCGCTCATGCCGTGCGGGTGTTCCTCGCGGGGCAGGAGGCGGGTCATGTCGACGACGTTGACGACCCGCACCCTGAGGTCCGGCAGGTGATGCCGGAGCAACTGGGCGGCGGCCAGCACCTCTTGGGTGGGGACGTCGCCCGCGCAGGCCAGGACGGCGTCCGGTTCGGCGCCGTTCTCGGTGCCGGCCCACTCCCAGATCCCGGCGCCGCGCGCGCAGTGGGCGCGGGCCCGGTCCATCGGCAGCCAGTCGAAGCAGGGCTGCTTCCCGGCGACGATCACGTTGACGTAGTCGCGGCTGCGCAGCGCGTGATCGGCCACGGACAGCAGGGTGTTGGTGTCCGGCGGCAGGTAGACGCGGACGACCTCGGGGCTCTTGTTGAGGACGTGGTCGACGAAGCCGGGGTCCTGGTGGGAGAAGCCGTTGTGGTCCTGGCGCCACACGTGCGACGTCAGAAGGTAGTTGAGGGAGGCGATCGGGGCCCGCCACGGCAACTCCCGCGACGTCTTCAGCCACTTGATGTGCTGGTTGACCATCGAGTCGACGATGTGGACGAACGCCTCGTAGCAGGAGAACAGCCCGTGCCGGCCGGTCAGCAGATACCCCTCCAGCCAGCCCTGGCAGAGGTGTTCGGAGAGGATCTCCAGGACCCGGCCGTGCCGTTCGAGGTGCTCGTCGGTGGGCAGCAGGGCGGCCTGCCACGCCTTGCCGCTCGCGTCGAAGACCGCTTGGAGCCGGTTGGAGGCGGTCTCGTCGGGGCCCACGATCCTGAAGTCCCGCCGCAGCCGGGTGTCCCGCATGAGGCGGGAGAGGAAGTCGCCGAGGACACGGGTGGGTTCGTGCAGGGTGGTGCCGGGTTTGTCGACGGGGACAGCGAAGTCGTCCAGGCCGGGCAGCGGCAACTCCCGCACGAGGAGCCCGCCGTTGGCGTACGGACTCGCGCCGAGCCGCCTCGCTCCCGACGGCATGCAGTCCAGCACGGCGGCCACCGGACGGCCGTCCGCGTCGAACAGCTCCTCGGGCCGGTAGGAGCGCAGCCACGCCTCCAACTGCCGCAGGTGTTCCGGGTTTTCACGGACGGCGGCGAGGGGGACCTGGTGGGCGCGCCAGGTGCCTTCGACGGGTTCACCGTCGACCTCGGCGGGGCCCGTCCAGCCCTTCGGGGTGCGCAGGACGATGACCGGCCAGTGGACGCGTTCGGTGATGCCGTTCTCGCGGGCGGTCTGCTGCATGACGGCGATCTGGTCGAGGGCGGTGTCCATGGCGTTGGCCAGTGCGCGGTGCACGTCGTGGGGGTGGTCGCCGGTGACGTGGATCGGGTGGTGGCCGTAGCCGCGCAGCAGCTCGTCGAGTTCGGACTGCGGGAGGCGGGAGAGGACCGTCGGGTTGGCGATCTTGTAGCCGTTGAGGTGGAGGATCGGCAGGACGGCGCCGTCGTGCACCGGGTCGAGGAACTTGTTCGCGTGCCAGGACGCGGCGAGCGGGCCGGTCTCGGCTTCCCCGTCGCCGATCACGCAGGCGACGAGGAGGTTCGGGTTGTCGAAGGCGGCGCCGTAGGCGTGCGCGAGGGAGTAGCCGAGTTCGCCGCCCTCGTGGATCGAGCCGGGGGTCTCCGGGGCGACGTGGCTCGGGACCCCGCCGGGGAAGGAGAACTGCCGGAAGAGGCGCTCCATGCCGGCCCCGTCCCGGGAGACGTCCGGGTAGGTCTCGGCGTAACTGCCCTCCAGCCAGGACCCCGCCAGCACCGCGGGCCCGCCGTGTCCCGGCCCCCACACGCACAGCGCGTCGAGGTCACGGGCCTTGATGACCCGGTTGAGGTGCGTGTACACGAGAGCCAGGCCGGGGGAGGTGCCCCAGTGGCCCAGCAGCCGGGGCTTGATGTGCTCGGGCCGCAGGGGCTCGGTGAGCAGGGGGTTGGCCATCAGGTAGATCTGGCCGGCGGCGAGGTAGTTGGCGGCCCGCCAGTGGGCGTCGAGGGAACGGAGTTCGGTGTCGGACAGCTCGGGCATCGGGGGGCTCCAGAAGGGGTGTCAGTGGCGTTCGGGTACGACGGCGACGGGGCAGGCGGCGTGGTGCAGAAGCCGGCGGGTGACCTGGCTGAGACGGCCGGGGGCCGTGCGGGTGCCCACGACGAGGAGGTCGGCCTGGCAGGAGGCGGAGACCAGGACCTGCCGGGCATGTCCCTCGACGGGGTGGCGGCGGATCCGCAGCCCCTCGGGGGCATGCCGCAGCGCCCGCTCCAGGGCCGCCGAGGCGCGGTCCTCGTGCCCGGGGGACCGCCAGGTGCGCACGGCCTCCAGTTCCGCGTCACGCACCTGGGCCTCCCGCAGGGCGAAC
>NZ_JBTYMC010000388.1:0-5507 GCF_054880855.1 Streptomyces sp. S6
CGGGTGCGGCAGCGGCGCGTCGGCACCGCGACGGCCGGAGCGCCCCCGGACGGCGTTCCCGGCCTCGGGCGCGGCGTCCTCCTCGGCGGCCTTCTCCAGGGCGGCACCCCGCCCCTCCGCGGGGTGTGTGGACAGCCAGCGCTGGATGGCGATCCGGGCGGCGGGGGTGTGGGCGTGCTCCAGCCACTCCCTGGAGGGCTCGGAGGCGGGGTCCTGGCCCATCAGGAGCTGGACGGTGTCCCCGTCCCGCAGAGCGGTGCTGAGGGTCGCCAGACGGCCGTTCACGCGGGCCCCGATGCAGGCGTGGGCGTCCTCGCCGTACTGCGCGTACGCGGCGTCGACGCACGTGGCCCCGTCGGGCAGGCCGAGCGTGCCGCCGTCGGGGCGGAACACGGTGATCTCGCGGTCCTGGGCGAGGTCCTCGCGCAGGGTCGACCAGAAGGTGTCCGGGTCGGGCGCGGCCTCCTGCCAGTCGAGGAGCCGGGAGAGCCAGCCGGGCCGGGTCGGGTCGACGCGCTCGTCGCTCGCCGTCTGCTCCTCCGCCGAGGCCGCGTAGGGGTTGCCGAGGGCGACGACGCCGGCCTCGGCGACCTTGTGCATCTGGTGCGTGCGGATCAGCACCTCGGCGACCTGGCCGTCCTCGCGCGCGACGGCCGTGTGCAGCGACTGGTAGAGGTTGAACTTCGGGACGGCGATGAAGTCCTTGAACTCCGAGACGACGGGCGTCATGCAGGTGTGCAGCTCGCCCAGGACGGCGTAGCAGTCGGCGTCCTCGTTGACGAGCACCAGGAGCCGTCCGAAGTCGGAGCCCCGCATGCTGCCGCGCTTGCGGGAGACGCGGTGCACCGAGACGAAGTGCCGTGGCCTGATGAGGATCTCGGCCTGGATGCCGGCCTCGCGCAGCACCCCGCGCATGCTCTCGGCCATCTCGGCGAGCGGGTCGTCCGCGCGGGACGCGTTTCCGACGACCATCTCGCGCGTGCCCGCGTACTCCTCGGGGTGGAGGATCGCGAAGACCAGGTCCTCCAGCTCGGTCTTGAGCGCCTGGACGCCGAGGCGTTCGGCGAGGGGGATGAGGACGTCCCGGGTGACCTTGGCGATGCGCGCCTGTTTCTCGGGGCGCATCACTCCGAGGGTGCGCATGTTGTGCAGCCGGTCGGCGAGTTTGATCGACATCACGCGGACGTCGCTGCCGGTGGCGACGAGCATCTTGCGGAACGTCTCGGGTTCGGCGGCGGCCCCGTAGTCGACCTTCTCCAGCTTCGTGACGCCGTCGACGAGGTAGCGGACCTCCTCGCCGAACTGCTCGCGCACCTGGTCGAGCGTCACATCGGTGTCCTCGACGGTGTCGTGGAGCAGGGACGCCGTCAATGTCGTGGTCTCCGCGCCGAGTTCGGCGAGGATCAGCGTCACCGCGAGGGGGTGGGTGATGTACGGCTCGCCGCTCTTGCGCATCTGGCCGCGGTGCGAGGACTCGGCGAGCACGTACGCGCGGCGCAGCGGTTCGAGGTCGGCCTCGGGGTGGTGGGCGCGGTGGGCCTCGACGACGTGGCCGATCGCGTCGGGCAGGCGGCCTCTGGCGGCCGGGCCCAGGAAGGCGGCACGACCCAGCCTGCGCAGGTCGATTCGGGGGCGGCTGCGCCATCGGGGGACGGCGGGCACCACCGGGCCTGGGGTCGCGGGATTCGTCGCCTCCGCACTCATGGGCACCTCCGGCTGCGTGGACCGGCGGACGAGTGCCCCAGGGCGGACACGGCTCGGGGACTGGTTTCGGTCTCCCGTCCGGGCCGGTGCTTGATGCTACCGAGCCCACCATGTGCGGCTGACCGCCTCTCGCCGAGCGTGAAACGGATCACCCATTCGAGCGACACTCCGGTGATTGACTGTTTCGCGCCACTGTGGCTCAGGCGGATCGTTCTTTCCAGCCCCCGGACGTGCGAAAGGGGCGGTCCCGTACGGTGACGGGCCGCCCCTGCCTGCGAAGTGAAGCCGCTACGCGCGCCCGCGAGAGGCGTCTTCCAGCCACCCGGATTCGATCGTTCCTTCGGCGACGATCACGGCGGGACCGGTCATCTCGATCTCGCCGTCGGTCCGTTCGGTGATGACGAGGCGTCCGCCGGGCACGTCCACCGTGTACGTCACGGGTGTGCCGGTGACGGCGGGGTCGGCGCCGTCCCTGCGCGCGGTGGCGACGGCGACGGCGCATGCGCCCGTGCCGCAGGAGCGGGTCTCGCCGGAGCCTCGTTCGTGGACCCTCAGGGCGACGTGCCGGGGGCCCCGGTCGACGACGAACTCGACGTTGACGCCCTGCGGGTAGGCGGAGGCGGGGCTGACGGGCGGGGCGGCGAACAGGTTGCCCGCGTGCGCCAGGTCGTCGACGAAGGCGACGGCGTGCGGATTGCCCATGTTGACGTTGCGCGCGGGCCAGCTGCGCTCGCCGACGGTCACCTCGACGTCGCCCTCGGGGAGGCGTGCGCGGCCCATGCCGACCGTGACGTCGCCCTGTTTGTCGATGTGGACGCGCTTGACGCCCCCGCGCGTGGCGACCGCGAGGTCACCCTCCTCGACGTGTCCGGCGTGCTGGAGGTAGCGCGCGAACACGCGCACGCCGTTGCCGCACATCTCGGCCACCGAGCCGTCGCCGTTGCGGTAGTCCATGAACCACTCCGCCTCGGCCGCCATCGCGCGCGCCTCGGGGTGCTCCGCGGACCGGACGACGTGCAGCAGCCCGTCACCGCCGATGCCCGCGCGGCGGTCGCACAGGGCGGCCACGGCGGCGGGCGGGAGGTCCAGGGTGTTCTCCGGGTCCGGGACGATCACGAAGTCGTTCTCGGTCCCGTGCCCCTTGAGGAAGGCGATCCGCGTGCTCATTCCTCGATCGTACGGCGTGGGTACGACAGCGCCGCTCACACGGGGTGACGACGACAGGCCTCCGCGCGCGGGCCTCAGCGCAGCCGGGCGACGCGCCAGACGGCGAGGACCACGGCCGCGGCGACCATCACGACGTACCCGAGGACGACCCGCCAGTCGGGGCGGCGCCCGGACCCCTTCGGGGGCAGTCCCGGCCACGCGTGGCCGACGCGGCGGGCGGCCGTCATGCCCCAGCCCGCGGCGCACGAGCAGATCAGCAGACCGAGCATGGCGACGACGGCGCCGCTGTCGCCGAAGTCGAAGGCGAGCGGGAAGGCGAACATCAGGGAACCGACGGTGGCCAGGGCGACGATCGGGGCGAGCTGCCAGATCCGCAGCCGCCGCTGGGGCCGCAGTTCGACCTCGACCTCGGGTCCGGAGGCGAACATCTCCTCGGGCTCGGGTCCGTCGTCCGTGACGCCGTCGGGTGTCTCGTCCGTCTCGTCGGGGCCGTCGGAGGTGAGACCGCCGTCGGCGTCCGAGGAGCCGGGAACGGGCTCCTCGGGGACGCCCACGGGCTGGGGGAGGTCGTTGTCCGGCCGTCCCAAGGCGTTGTTCTCGCGTCCGCCCGGACGCGGGATGCCGCCCAGTCGGGGAGAGCCGTCCGCGTCCGGCAAAACGTCGTCCGGTTTCCGTCCGTCCTGCCCGGGCAGGCGGTTCTCGGTGCCTTGTGCGGTGTCGCGAGGGCCGGCCTCCATCGCCACGCGCCCTCCCAACTCGGACTCCACTTGGTCGATCGAAGCTCGATGATGGCACGGCACGACAGGCCCGGATGACGGCCTGGGCGTCCCGATGCCATGACGTGATCAGGCTGTGACCGGTCGTTCGACCAACGCCGATGCGAGGCGCGGAAGTTCCTCCCGGTCCGCCGCGGCCCCACTCAACCAGTGCACCCGCGGATCGCGCCTGAACCACGAATCCTGACGGCGCGCGAAGCGCTTGGTGGCGCGGACCGTCGCGGCCCGCGCCTCGTCGTCGGTGCACTCCCCGGCGAGCGCGGAGAGGATCTGCTGGTAGCCCAGCGCGCGCGAGGCCGTGAGGCCGTCACGCAACCCCTGCGCCTCCAGTGCGCGCACCTCGTCGACGAGTCCCGCCTCCCACATGCGGTCGACCCTGCGGGCGATGCGCTCGTCGAGTTCGGGGCGCGCGACGTCGACGCCGATCTGGACGGTGTCGTACACCGAGTCGTGGCCCGGGAGGTTGGCGGTGAAGGGCTTGCCGGTGATCTCGATCACTTCGAGCGCCCGGACGATCCGGCGGCCGTTGCCCGGCAGGATCGCCCGCGCGGCGTCGGGGTCGGCGACCGCCAGGCGCGCGTGCAGGACGCCAGGGCCGTGCAGGGCCAGCTCCTCCTCCAGGCGGGCGCGGATCTCGGGGTCGGTGCCGGGGAACTCCAGGTTGTCGACGGCGCCGCGGACGTACAGCCCGGAGCCGCCGACGAGGATCGGCCAGCGTCCCTCGGCGAGCAGGGCGTCGATCCGCGCGCGGGCGAGGCGCTGGTACTCGGCGACCGAGGCGGTCTCGGTGATGTCCCAGATGTCCAGGAGGTGGTGGGGAACTTCCGCGCGCTCCTCGATCGTTAGCTTGGCGGTACCGATGTCCATTCCCCGATAGAGCTGCATGGAGTCGGCGTTGACGACCTCACCGCCCAGCCGCTGGGCCAGAAAAACACCCAGATCGGACTTTCCGGCCGCGGTCGGTCCGACGACGGCGATGACTCGGGGGGCGAGGGGTGCGCTGCTCACGGCACCAGTCTCGCAAACCTCGCGGGCCGCGCTCGAACCGGTGAGGTGACGGGATCGGAGGGGCGCGAGTACCGTGTGAAGCAGATATGGGCGTTTTGCGAAGTTCTGACGGTTGCAGGTGACGCACCACGAGGGAAGGTGACCCGATGGGTCTCATGGACAACTTGAAGGCCAAGCTCGGCCCGGCCAAGGACAAGGTCTCCGACCTCGCCCAGCAGCACGGCGGCAAGATCCAGGACGGCATCGACAAGGCCGCCAAGGCGGTCGACGAGCGGACCAAGGGCAAGTACAGCGAGAAGATCCACTCCGGCACCGACAGGGCCAAGGGCGCGGTGGACAAGCTCGCCCACAAGGACGACGGCACGACCCCGCCCAGTTCCCCGCCCCCGGCGTCCTGACCGCGCCCGGGACAGCCCTCGGCGGACGGCCTCCCGGGGCCGCCCGCCGGCCAGTTCCCGGCGCTCTACGACCAGGTCGCGACCACGTACCCCACCCCGTACGGCGCGTCCTCGTACAGCAGCTCGCCACTCAGCCCGGCATCCTTCCCGGCCCCCGCCAGCACCTGCCAGGGCGCCCGCCCCGACGCCATCAGCTGGCGGGCCAGCTCGACGTCCATGGTCTCCAGCGCCGTGACGTCCGCCTTGCCGAGCGCCTGCCCCATCTCCGCGTCGAAGGGCGCCGCCCGCTCGTCGAGGTAGCCCGGCGCCTTGAGCGTCCGGCAGGCACTGGCGTCGCCCATCACCAGCAGCGCGATCGCCCACGCCGCCACGAACATGCCCGTGACGACGAACCCCAGCGTGTTGAGGTCGAGGCCGGAGACCCAGTCCCAGAAGGGGCCGTGGAGGGAGAGCT
>NZ_JBTYMC010000389.1:0-5492 GCF_054880855.1 Streptomyces sp. S6
GCGCCCCGTCCGGCATCGCGAGGCCCGCGCTCACCAGCCGGTCCGAGAGGACCCGGACCGCGTCGCCGGTGGCCGTGCGGGCGCGCAGCGGGGCGATCGGGGACTGGCCTTCGGGGCCGATCGCGCCCAGCACCGAGCGCTCCATCTCGTCCCGGCCGTCCGGGTCGACGACGGTCGCCCAGCCGGTGTGCGCGAGGTGCAGGCGGTGGTCGCTCGCCATCGACACCAGGGTGAGGTCGGCGACCCGCGCGGGGCCGCCGGAGAGGAACGCCGCCTCGTACAGCGTCAACCCGTGTGCCGGGGGCGGGGGTTCGGCGGCGCGCGCCGCGCGTACGGCGGCCAGGCACAGGTGTGAGCACGCCGCGACCGCGATCCCCCAGGCCGCCACCAGCAGAAGCACCCAGAACATGCCGCGTTTCTATGCCAGAAGCCCGTGGTACCGCCATGCTTTGTTCACGATCCGGACGGAGCGTTGCGGGTATGTGACGTTCCGCTTACGGTGAGTTGGGGCGGCCGGGGCCTACGGGGTGACCGGGACCGTGAGAGGCGGCGGCGAGTCGGTGGCGAGGTCGCGGGCCAGCGCGTCGAAGTCGACGTACCCGGTGGCCTCCAGGACCCGGATGTGGTCCAGGACCGTCGCGTTCGCGTCGTCCGCGAGGTCACGCACCAGGGAGTTGCGGGTGCTCGCGCGGACCTGCGCGACGACCGAGAAGATCCTGCCGTGCGCCAGGCGCAGCACGTTGGCGAACTTCCAGTCGTAGCCGGTGCCTTGAGCCGCGTCCAACTCCCGCAGCCAGCCCTGCTGTTGGGCCGTCGGCTGATCCGGCAGCGGGAGGTTCAGCCGGGCGGCGACACTGCGCACCCGCTCGTCCAGGAACGTGTGCCCCTCGACCAGATGCTCACCGGCCGTCCGTACAGCCGGGGTTGAGCCCTTCTGCTGGGCCTGGCGGCCCGCCGGGATCTCCCACAGGCCCGCGAGCCGCACCTTCTCCACGAAGTCCCGGTCCAGCTCGGACAGCGGGCCGTACGGCGTCGTCACGGCCGACCCGGCGCTCAACAGGTTCGGCGCCGAGCCCGTGTTCGAGCGGTCCGCGTACGACCAGATCGGGAACGCCAGTGCGCCGATCGTGAGGACGAGGCCGACGATGATGACGCCGGTTCCGCTGAGCAGGTTCCCTGCCCAGGTCTCCTGACGGCGCGCTCGCATGGATGCCTTCGGTGATTTGTGTGCGTCGGGTGCGGAACACGTAGTTTACCGGGGGCGATGCGCGGACGGCCGTGCGGGGCTCAACGGCCGGTCAGGGAGCGGAGCGTGCGCGCCAGCCGGGACTGGTTCCTCGGCGCCGGGCCCGAGCGGTCCAGCCACCAGCAGCGCAGTTCCCTGCGGGGACGCGGCGGCAGCGGGTCCGCCTCGTGCAGGAGGTGGTCCGCGAACTCCAGCGCGTCCTGGCGGTAACCGCCGCGCAAGGGGCGGGTGGTGGCGTAGGCGAGGAACGCCGGACGGTAGCCGTCGCCGAGTATCTCCGGCAGCTCCGGAGCCACCTTCGCGACGATCCCGGCCCGCTTCGCCGCCAACGCCCGCGCCTGGACGCCGAGCCGGACCCGGTCGAACCCCTCGGGGGCGGGGGTGCCGGCGACGAGGGCGGACAGGAGGGAGGTCTGGGCGAGGGCGAGGCGCTGGCGGGGGAGGCCGGTGGACTCCGTACGGTGCGCGGGAGTTGAGGGTGTCGCCGCCCCGGTCTCCGTGCCGCGCCGGGGAGTTGTGCGTACCGCCGCCAGCGTCTCCGTCCGAGTCCGTGCCAGCGACCCCCGCGACACCGCCTCCCTGATCGCCGCCAACTCCCCGCGCAGTTCCGCCGGGTCGGGGAAGTTGTCGTCGCGTTCCAGGAGGACGCCGGGCGGGGCCGTGCGGGAGGTGAGGGCCGTGAGGAGGTCGAGCACCTCGGTGGGGACGGGGTGCGCGTGGCTGTCGTGCCAGACGCCGTCCCGCTCGTAGCCGCCCGCGACATGGACGTACGCGATGGCCTCCACGGGGAGTTCGGCGAGCGCGCGGGCCGGGTCCTCGCCCCGGTTGACGTGGTTGGTGTGGAGGTTCGCGACGTCGATGAGGAGGCGGACGCCGGTACGGTCGGCCAGCTCGTACAGGAACTGCCCCTCGGTCAGCTCCTCGCCGGGCCACGCGAACAGCGCCGCGATGTTCTCCACGGCGAGCGGAACGGGCAGCGCGGCCTGGGCGATCCGGACGTTCTCGCACAGCACGTCCAGCGCGTCCCGCGTCCTCGGCACCGGCAGCAGATGCCCCGCCTCAAGACCCGCCGTCGCCGTCAGCGCCCCACCCGCCCGCACGAACGCGATGTGCTCGGTGACGAGCGGCGCCCCGAGCGCCGCCACCCGCTCCGCCAGCGCCGCGAGCCGCCCCTCGTCCGGCCGGTCCGCCCCACCCAGCCCCAGCGAGACACCGTGCGGGACGACGGTGACCCCCCGCTCCCGCAGCCGCACCAGGGACTCCGGCAGATGGCCGGCACACAGGTTCTCGGCGACCACCTCGACCCAGTCGACCCCGGCCATCCCCTCGACGGCGTCCGCGATCTCGGGCCGCCAGCCGATCCCGGTGCCGAGGCGGTGCGCGAGGCCGGACTCCGCCCCCGTCCGTGCCGGTGTCCTCGTCTCCAGCTGTGTCGTCATGGCCCCCTCCTTCGACGCGCCGGCCCTTCCTGAGTGACGAAGATATGACCCCCGTCACCCCGGGCCGAACCTCCGGGGAGGGGGTTCAGAGGAACATTTGAGGTTGGGGTCAGCGTCTGACGGCCACCCCGCCGAAGCTGTCGACGTCCCGGCGGGCAGGGTCGGCGGCGGGCGTGCGCCACTCCGCGACCGGGACCAGACCGGGCTCCAGGAGGTCGAACCCGTCGAAGAAACGGCGGAGTTGATCGGGGGTGCGGTTGACGCGCGGGTTGTTCCCGGCCTCGTTCCAGCGTTCCACCATCGCGCGCATCTCGGCCGCGTGGAACATCTCGGTGCTGTCGCAGAAGACGAGGTGACTGCCGGACGGCAGCGCCGACTTCAGCTCGCCGACGAGGTCGTAGGCGGAGTCGTCGGGGATGTGCGCGGCGATGCCGAGGAGCATCAGGGCGAGCGGACGGCCGAAGTCGAGGGTCTCGCGGGCGGCCCGCAGGATCGCGCCCGGGTCGCGCAGGTCCGCCTCGATGTAGGCGGTCGCGCCCTCGGGGGTCCCGGCGAGGAGGGCGTGGGCGTGCTGGAGGACGACCGGGTCGTGGTCGACGTACACGATCCGCGCGTCCGGGGCGATGGACTGCGCGACCTCGTGCGTGTTGTCGTGGCTCGGCAGGCCCGTACCGACGTCCAGGAACTGCCGGATGCCCGCCTCGCCCGCGAGATACCCCACCGCCCGCTTGAGGAACGCCCGCTGGGCGCGCGCGATGTCGACGATCTCGGGGTTCAACGCCCTGATCTGGTCGCCCACTCGGCGGTCGATCTGGTAGCAGTCCTTGCCGCCGAGCCAGTAGTTCCAGATGCGCGCCGAGTGCGGAACCTCGCTGTTGATCGGCGGACGGTCAAGCGGCATGACGACTCCCCGGTGGTGCGAACGGCCGTTGGGGTACGACCGTACAACTCCGTTTTCCGCAGGCCCTTCAGCGGCTGGGAACCGGGCCACCGCTCACGGCAGCCGCCTGCGCAGCGCCGGATGATCCGACACCACCGTGGAACTTCCTGGCGCGATCTCGGTGAAACCCGCGTCCCTGACCAACGGCAGCCCGCTCGCGGTCAGTTCGGACCAGCGGTCGGCGCCGGCCGTGCGGACGGCGAGTGCGAACCCGGTGTCGCGCCAGGCGGCCCGCTGCTCGTCGTCCAGCTCCCACCAGGCGAGTTGGGCGGCGTGCCCGGTCTGCGCCATGGTCTTGCCGGCGGACATGCCGAGATCGGGGTTGAGCCACAGCACCGGGACGCCCGGCTCGGGGGCGGCCGGTGTCTCGGGGTCGTCGAGGTCCGTGCCGGAGACCTGGAGGCGGGCGAGGTCCTTGGGCCAGCCGTCCAGCGGGACCGGCGGGAAGACGCGCACCTCGGCCGACTTGCCGGTCACCGTGATGCCGTCCAGCGCCTCCGCGCGCCGCCACTCCGCGCCGCGCGCCCGGCGGACGACCTTGCGGATCCGCGCGTCCTGCCAGTCCGCCATGGCCCGCGCCCACGCGCCGTCCCCGGTCGACCGGGCGTCGTCGAGGATCGTCAGAACCGCTCGGGCGGCTGTCTCCAGCGCGTCCGTGCGGGCCGGCGGGGCGTCGCGTTCGATGCGGACGACCAGGGGCAGGACGAACTGCGGGGCCTCGTCACGCGGACCGGCTTCGGACTGAAACGGACTCTCGTTCACCTGAGGCAGGCTACGTGACCTGCCAGGTGGGAGAAGATGCGGCCATGGATCACGCACTCCGACTGGATCACGTGGGCCGCCGCTACGGTCCGCGCGGCCCCTGGATATTCCGGGGCGTCGCCCTCGATCTGCCGGCCGGTACCCTCACGCGCGTCGAAGGGGCCAACGGGACGGGGAAATCAACCCTGTTGAGGCTGCTCGCGCGGCTCGACGCGCCCAGCGAGGGGAAGATCGCCGGGCGGCCCCGCACCGCGTACGTGCCCGAGCGCTTCCCCGCCGCGCTGCCCTTCACGCCGGTCTCCTATCTCACCCACCTCGGGGCCGTCCACGGGCTCGCGCGGGAGCGGGCGGCCCGGGCGGCGGAGGAGTGGCTGGAGCGGTTCGGGGCCGCCGGGTTCGCGCGGACGCCGATGGGGCGGCTGTCCAAGGGGAGCAGCCAGAAGGTCGCGGTGGCGCAGGCGTTCGTGGGCGAGCCCGAACTGCTCGTGCTGGACGAGGCGTGGACGGGGCTCGACACCGGCGCGCGCGGGGAGTTGGAGCGGGCGGTCGCGGAACGGACGGCGCAGGGGGGTGCCGTCGTCTTCGTCGACCACGATCCGCGCCGGCTCGCCGGGGTGGCCGACGCGGTGTACGAGGTGCGGGACGGCGGGCTGCGGCGCCGTACGGGGGAGAGCGCCGCCGTCGTCGAGGGGCCGTGTGCCGTCGTCGAGGTGCGCGGGCCCGGTGCGCTGCCGGGGGAGGTGGTGGCCGTCGCGGTGTCCGCCGTCGAGGAGGGCGGGGTGTGGAAGGTGACCGTTCCGGTGTCGCACTCCGACGTCGCCCTGCGGCTGCTCCTCGGGGCACGGCCGCCGTGGCACGTCGAGAGCGTGCGGAAGGAGGGGGCGTGATGGGGGCCGTCGTCCGCTACCAGGCGGCTCTGCTCGCCCGTTCGCAGCGCTGGCTGCCGCCCGTGCTGCTGTACGTCGTCTTCCTGGGCATCGGGGTGCAGGGCGGGCAGCCCCTGCTGGACTCCCTCGGGTACGCCGCCGCCGCGCTGCTGCCGACGGCCGCCTGGCTGGTGCGGATCTGCGTCGGCAACGAGCCGCCCGCCGCGCGGAGCGTCGTC
>NZ_JBTYMC010000390.1:0-5479 GCF_054880855.1 Streptomyces sp. S6
CTGCTGGAGACGATGAAGGTCGACAAGAAGTCGCGCGGCTGCTGCGGCGGGTCGGGCCCCGGCGGATGGTGTGCGCGGGGTTCCTGCTGACCGCCGTCGCGGTGCTGACGCTGACCGGGATGGGCGGGTCGGACGACGCGGGGCTGCTGCTCGGTGGGTTCGTGCTGCTGGGGTTCGGGCTGGAGACGACGCTGTTCGCCGCGTACGAGTCGATGCTGAGTGAGGCGCCGGCCGAGCAGGCGGGTGGGGCGGCGGCAGTGGGGGAGACGTCGTACCAGCTCGGGGCGGGGATCGGGATCGCGCTGCTCGGCAGTGTGATGAACGCCGCGTACAAGCCGGGGGTCGTGGGGGTGGTGGGGGTGCCGGCCGAGGCGTCCGTCGCCGCCGGGCATTCGCTCGGGGAGGCGTATGACGTGGCGGGGGAGATCGGGGGGCCTGCGGGGGGAATGCTGCGGCGGGTGGCTCGGGAGTCGTTCGTGCATGGGTTGCATGTGACGTTGTTGGTGAGTGCGGGGTTGTTGTTGCTGGGGGCGGTGATGGCGTTGCGGTTGCCTCGGGGGATGCAGGTCGATGTGCCGGCGCCGAGGGTGAGGTCGTGACGGGGCTCTTGAGTGCCGGGTGCGGGTTGTGGGTGGCTGGTCGCGCACACGCGGCGGAGCCGCAAATCGATACAGCCCCGCGCCTCTGAAAGACGTGGCTGGTCGCCGCGTTTGGCTTTCCCTGTGTGCTGGCGTGGCGTAGGTTCCCGAGTGGTGTCGTAACTAGCGGTGCTAGTTTTGGGAGGAAACGTGGGAACGTTCGACGCTGGTGACTTGCTGGGGATCGATGAACTGCTCTCCCCCGAGGATCTCGCCGTGCGGGAGACCGTGCGGCGGTGGGTGGGGGAGCGGGTGTTGCCCGGGGTGGCGGGGTGGTACGAGGCGGGGGAGTTGCCTCAGGTGCGGGAGCTGGCGCGGGAGTTGGGGGGTATCGGGGCGCTGGGGATGTCGTTGGAGGGGTATGGGTGTGCGGGGGCCAGCGCTGTGCAGTACGGGCTGGCCTGCTTGGAGCTGGAGGCGGGGGACTCCGGGATTCGGTCGCTCGTGTCCGTGCAGGGGTCGCTCGCCATGTACGCCATTCACCGGTTCGGGAGCGAGGCTCAGAAGCAGGAGTGGCTGCCGGGTATGGCCTCGGGGGAGGTCATCGGGTGTTTCGGGCTGACCGAGCCCGATCACGGGTCCGACCCGGCGTCGATGCGGACCTACGCCAAGCGGGACGGCTCCGACTGGGTGCTCAACGGGCGGAAGATGTGGATCACCAACGGGTCCGTGGCCGGGGTGGCGGTGGTGTGGGCGCAGACCGAGGCGGGGGTGCGCGGGTTCGTCGTCCCGACCGATGTGGACGGGTTCTCGGCGCCGGAGATCAAGCACAAGTGGTCGCTGCGGGCGTCGGTCACCAGTGAACTGGTGCTGGACGACGTGCGGTTGCCCGAGGACGCCGTGCTGCCGGAGGTCGTCGGGCTGAAGGGGCCGCTGAGCTGCCTGTCGCATGCCCGGTATGGGATCGTGTGGGGCGCGATGGGGGCTGCGCGGGCCTGTTTCGAGACGGCCGTGGAGTACGCGAAGACGCGTGAGCAGTTCGGCCGGCCGATCGGGGGGTTCCAGCTCACGCAGGCCAAACTCGCCGACATGGCCGTCGAGTTGCACAAGGGGATTCTGCTGGCCCATCACCTGGGCCGGCGGCTGGACGCGGGCCGGCTGCGCCCGGAACAGGTCAGTTTCGGCAAGCTGAACAACGTACGCGAGGCCATCGAGATCTGCCGTACCTCGCGCACGATCCTCGGTGCCAACGGGATCTCGCTGGAGTACCCCGTGATGCGGCACGCGACGAACCTGGAGTCGGTGCTGACGTACGAAGGCACCGTGGAAATGCACCAGTTGGTGCTGGGCAAGGCGCTCACCGGACTCGACGCCTTCCGCTGACCCCCGGACCTGAACCCCGAGGGGGCAGGGCCGGTGAGCGGCCCTGCCTCAGCTCTGGTTGAAGAAACCGTCCGTGCGGTGGCCGCCGGGGTCGCCGTTGACGATCTCCGTGTGGGCCGGGGTCAGCAGGAACACGCGCGTGGAGACGCGCTCGATCGAACCGCGCAGCCCGAAGATGAGCCCGGCGGCGAAGTCGACGACGCGCTTGGCGTCGGCGGCCTCCATCGCCGTCAGGTTCATGATCACCGGCACGCCCTCGCGGAAGAGCTCGCCGATCGCACGGGCGTCCCGGAAGCTGTCCGGGGTGACCGTGCCGATCCGGCGGCCCTTCTCCTCGGCCGTGTCCGTCGCGACCTTGACCCGGGGGTCGGTGACCCAGGCGGCTTCGCCGGAGTCGGTCCCCTCGGAGTAGTCGTCGTCGTAGTAACGCTCGTCATCGTTGTCGTCGACGAGGCCAAGCCAGGCACTCGCCTTGCGCACCGATCCCATGGACGCCTCCTCTCACAGCGGTCTGCTTGCTATCCGCAGGACCCATGGTCGTCCATGATGCGGATGTCGCGCCAAGTGGATAGACGCCGCGCGGGGGGTTTGTGACGGTACTGGTGCACAGCCGATTCGTCGAGAGTCCAAGCGCCCCAAGGGTCGTACCGTGTACGGATGCTGACTGAGAGTGAAATATGATCCTTTGTGGCGGACGGGTGACAAGCGGTGCGTATGGGTGAACGGAAGCGGCCGTTCGGGGTCGCTCCGAGCTGATTGTCTGCCTGCGCAAGGAGGCTGACTGGGTGTCAGGTGCGGCGAGCTGAGGGGGAGGCGCTCGTGTGAAGGCGTTGCGGAAAGGCATCGAGGGCGCCCCGGCCGACGGGCCCGGGGCGGGTGGCGGTCAGCTCAACAGGAACAGGACCACACGCGACCGAAGTCGATGTGGGAGCGGGTGACCAGCCACTGCTGTGGATGCATGGGCCAAGTGGAACAGGTCTCCGGATGCGAGTCAACCGACCTGAGACGAACCGTTCACAGTGTGGACGACCTTGACAGCGAGCGGAAACGCGGTCGTACTCTCGGGACGCGGCCCTGCTGAGGGGCTCGGCCGCACCGGCGCCGCGCGGCGCCCCGTGTGAAGGCAACCGTCTCCCCCGGCCGTGCGCCGGGAGCTTCCGTCACGGAGCCTTCCATGCCTTCCCTCGTCATCGTCGGAGCCGGACCCCGAGGGGTCGGGCTGATCGAGCGAATCGCCGCCAACGCGCCCGAGCTGTACGACGGTTCGGGCCTCGACATCCACCTCGTCGACCCCCATCCACCGGGCGGCGGGCGGATCTGGCGCACCGCGCAGTCACCGCTGCTGTGGATGAACTCGCACGCCGAGGACGTCACGATGTTCACCGACGAGACGGTAAGCATGGCCGGGCCGGTAAGTCCCGGGCCCACCCTGCACGAGTGGGCGGGCATCGACGGTGCCACCTTCGCCGACCGGCAGCTCCAGGGGGCGTACCTGGGGTGGTTCTACGAACAGGCGCTCGCCGCGCTGCCGGCGGGGATACGGGTGCGGCACCATGCCCGGCGGGCGATACGGGTCGCCGAGGGGGTGGACGGGGCTCAGGAGGTGTGGCTGGAGCGGGGCTCCGGGAGCGTGGGGGGCCTTGCGGGGGCAGGGGCTGCGGGCTCGGAGTCGCTCGGAGGGGCGGCGGCGGTCAGGGCTCGGGGAGAGGACTCGGTGGCGGTCGAGGGTGAGGGTGCGTCGGAGAGTACGGGGACGGCGGGGCATGGCTACGACGTGCTGCGCGCCGACCTCGTCGTCCTCGCGCTCGGCCACCTCGACGCCGAACTCGACGACGAGCAGCGCGCGTTGGCGTCGTACGCCGAGGAGCACGGGCTCGTCCACCTCCCCCCGGACTTCACCGCCGACAGCGACCTCTCCGCCCTGGCGCCCGGCGAGCCCGTGCTCGTCCGGGGGTTCGGGCTGGCGTTCGTCGATCTGATGGTGCTGCTCACCGAGGGGCGGGGTGGGCGGTACGACGGCGAGGTGTACGTGCCGTCGGGGCGGGAGCCGGTGCTGTACGTGGGGTCGCGGCGGGGTGTGCCGTACCGCTCGAAGATCGGGTACGAGTTGGCCGGTGAGCGTCCGCCGCTGCCCCGGTTCCTCGGGCCCGGAGAGATCGACGAACTCCTCGCACGGCCGGGCGGGTTCGACTACCGGCGGGACGTGTGGCCGCTGGTGGAGAAGGAGTTGGGGTTCGCGCACTACCACCGGCTGTTCACGGCGCACCCCGAGCGGACGGCGATGGAGTGGGCCGACTTCGAGGAGAAGTATGCGGCGGGGGGCGGGGTGGATCTGGCGGCGCTGGTCGCCGAGGCGGTGCCGGATGCCCGGGACAGACTCGATCTGGCCGCGCTGGACCGGCCGTTGGAGGGGGCGCGGTACGGGTCGCGGGAGGAGTTCCAGGACGGGCTGCGGGCGCACATCGAGGCTGATCTGACGCGACGTCACGATGACGCGCACAGCGCCGACTTGGCCGTCTTCCTCGGACTGCTGTCCGTCTACGTCCAGTTGATCCGGCTGGGGGGCCGAGTCGCCTCCTCCTGGCACGGGTTCTTCAGCTATCTCGCGTCCGGGCCGCCCGGGCCCCGGCTGCGGCAGATGCTCGCGCTGTCCCGGGCGGGGGTGCTGCGGTTCGTCGGGGCGGACATGGCGGTGCGGGCCGAGAGCGGGGTGTTCCGGGCGTCGAGTCCCACCGTTCCGGGGGCCGTTGTGGAGGCGCGGGCGCTCGTCGAGGCGCGGTTGCCGGAGGCGTCCGTGCGGCGGGCGCTCGATCCATTGCTGCGGGGGCTCGCGCAGGAGGGGGTGGGGGAGACGGACGCGGGGCTGCTGCGGGTCGATCCGGTGGACGGGCGGGTGCTCGACGCGCAAGGGCGGGCGCACCCCCGGCGGTTCGCGGTCGGGCCGTATACGGACGGGCGGACGCCGGGGGCGTTCACGCGGCCTCGGACCGGGGGGCCCGCGTTCCGGCAGAACGATGTGGTGGCCCGGGCGGTGTTCGAGTTTCTGGGCCGGGCGGGACTCGGGGGCGGGGAGGGGGACCGGTGAGTGTCTCCCGGGGGTTGCCGCATCTCGCCGCCGCCGTCGATCTGCCCGAGGGGGAGGACTGTGCGGAGTTGGCGCGGCTGGCCGAGCGGGGTGGGCTGGACTTCGTGACGCTGGGGGGTGCGGGGGACGTCGTGGGGGCGCTGGCCGAGGTGGCGGCGGTGACGCGGCGGGTGGGGCTGGTGGCGATGTCCGTGGCGGGGGCGGCTGTCGCGGGGCTCGACCGGGTGAGTGGAGGCAGGGGCGGCGGGCTGGTGCAGGGGGAGCGTTGTGGGGGCGGTTCCTCCGGATTTCCTGGGGCCAGGGGCGGGGTGTCGGGGCACGGGTGTCCGCTGCGGGTCGTCGACGCGACGGACCCCGCCGCGTGGGACGTCGCCGCGCGGTACGGGGACGTCGCGCTCGTCCGCGTCGCGGGGGCCGGGGAGGCGGACGAGCG
>NZ_JBTYMC010000391.1:0-5450 GCF_054880855.1 Streptomyces sp. S6
GTGACCGTGGCGTCGGTCGGCTGCCCCGGCCGTGTTCCTCGCTGTCCGCCGGCGGCACGCGTCCCCCGTCGGGCGGCCGGCGACATCGTTGCCGTTGCGCGCTCGCGGGGCCGGGGGGAATGTTGGAGGGCAGTGGCCGTGCGCGGTGTGCTGCGGCGCGACGGCGGACGAGGTTTCGTCCCCACCCTCTGGAGGTGTGCGTGACCAGCGGCGACGGATGGGGAGACGACGTCTACCAGCCCGACGGGTCCGAGGTGCAGGACGACGCGGGGCTGCTGGACGTCGAGGACACCCTCGACCAGGACGGCGTCGGAGACCCCCTCGACCGCGGCTGGTCCCCGCCGGAGCGCCCGTGGGCCGTGGAGCACACCGGCGTCACCGCCGCCGAGGCCCGGCGCGGCGAGACCCTCGACCAACGGCTCGCCGAGGAACTCCCGGACGTGGCCGCGTACGACGGTGACGGCCTCGGCGACTGCGACGGCACCGACGGCGAACTCCTCGACAACGAGGTCGGCGCCGTCCGCGCCGGCCGGCTCGTCGCCCCCGACGAGGGCGCCCACGAGGACGAGGAGAGCGCCCTGATCGCCACCGACGTCGGCATCGACGGCGCCGCCGCCTCCGCCGAGGAGGCCGCGATGCACATCGTCGACGAGGACGCCCTGTCGGGGTGAGACGCCCCGTTCCCCTTCGTGCAAGGAGCCCGCATGCCGCAGGACCAACGCCCCGACTACCATCCGGTCGTCTTCCGCGACCGCGCCGCCGGGTACGCCTTCCTCACCCGCTCCACCGCCACCAGCGCGGAGACCATCGAGTGGGACGACGGCGAGACCTACCCGGTCGTGGACGTGGAGATCTCCTCGCAGAGCCACCCCTTCTACACCGGCAAGGCCCGCACCCTCGACACGGAGGGCCGCGTCGCCCGCTTCGAGCGGCGGTACGGCGCCGGTGAGGGCGAGGCCGAGGGCTGAGCCGGGCGTCAGATGAAGTTGAGGGCCGCCGCTCCGCCGACCCCGCCGAGCAGCATGAACACCGGCATGAGCACCTTCAGTTCGACCCAGCTCCCGGCCCGGAACCGCATCGCCTTGGGCGGCCCGATCGGGTACCAGCGCTTGCGGCCGATCGGGATGGGCCACAGGACCGGGCAGCCGGAGACGGTCAGCGCGTCCCCGAGGTCGTGCACCAGCGCGCCCAGCAGGATCGGCAGCCCGAGCCACAGGTACTCCTGGCCCGGGTCGGTGAACAGCCAGCTCGCGCCGTTGCCGGGCTTGTCCAGCACCCCGGCGATGATCCACGCGCTGGCCGCCGCCAGCAGCCACACCAATATGTCGCTGCTGGAGCCGCGGGCGGCCCGCCACAGCAGCCCTTCGATCGCCAGCACCATGTGCACGAAGAGGATCGCGAGCACCGCCCAGCGACCCCCCATGATCGCCAGCGCCGAGGCGCCACCGCCGATCAGCACCGCCCACAGCCAGGTGTGCGTCAGCGTGCGGTGCCCGCCGGAGCGGCGCGGGTCGCCCGGTCCCCGGGTCGCCTTGTAGACGGCGTACGACAGCTTGTCGACGATCTCGCAGAGCCACCGCGAGAGCGGACCGAAGGCACGCGAGATGGTGGCGGCCTTGTGGTCGAGGTCGGGGGCGAGGGCCGCGCCCGCGCAGATCAGCGCGCCGGCCAGCACGACCGGCCAGGGCATCGGCTGTCCCGCCGCCGCGGCGGCGGCTCCGACGCCGAGCCAGGCGGCGGCGCCCGACAGTGAGTGTGCTGGTCCCATCATGGCGCTCGTCCGCCCCGTTTCTCTTGTGCCGCTGTCCAGTTGACCGGGTGCCCTGACACTCCGTCGGCGACACAGCGTAGCGGCCGTGATCTTCGCACCGGCAGCCGATTCCCCTCGAAGGGGTCCCGGCAGGCAAGATGGGTGTGTGACCCTCATCGATCGTTTGCCGCCGACCGCCGACCCCGACGCCCTGTACGAGGCTTTCGAGTCCTGGGCGCAGGAGCGCGGTCTCACCCTCTATCCGCACCAGGAGGAGGCGCTGATCGAGGTGGTCTCCGGGGCGAACGTGATCGTGTCGACGCCGACCGGGTCCGGCAAGAGCATGATCGCGGCGGCTGCCCACTTCGCGGCCCTGGCCCGCGACGAGGTCACCTTCTACACGGCCCCCATCAAGGCGCTCGTGTCGGAGAAGTTCTTCGAGCTGTGCAAGATCTTCGGCACGGAGAACGTCGGCATGCTGACCGGCGACGCGTCGGTCAACTCCGACGCCCCGGTGATCTGCTGCACCGCCGAGGTCCTCGCGTCGATCGCGCTGCGCGACGGGAAGGACGCGGACGTCGGCCAGGTCGTCATGGACGAGTTCCACTTCTACGCCGAGGGCGACCGGGGCTGGGCCTGGCAGATCCCGATCCTGGAGCTGCCGCAGGCGCAGTTCGTGCTGATGTCGGCGACGCTGGGCGACGTCTCCTTCTTCGAGAAGGACCTCACCCGGCGCACGAACCGCCCGACCTCGGTGGTCCGCTCGGCGACCCGGCCGGTGCCGCTGTCCTACGAGTACCGCTACACACCGCTCACGGAGACCCTCACCGACCTGCTGGACAGCCGGCAGGCGCCGGTCTACATCGTGCACTTCACGCAGGCGCAGGCGGTGGAGCGGGCGCAGGCCCTGATGAGCATCAACATGTGCTCGAAGGAGGAGAAGGAGCGGATCGCCGACCTGATCGGCAACTTCCGTTTCACCACCAAGTTCGGCCGCAACCTCTCCCGTTACGTCCGGCACGGCATCGGCGTGCACCACGCGGGCATGCTGCCCAAGTACCGCCGCCTGGTGGAGAAGCTCGCCCAGGCCGGCCTGCTGAAGGTGATCTGCGGGACGGACACGCTGGGCGTCGGCGTCAACGTCCCGATCCGTACGGTGCTGTTCACCGCTCTCACCAAGTACGACGGCAACCGGGTGCGGACGCTGCGTGCGCGGGAGTTCCACCAGATCGCGGGCCGCGCGGGGCGAGCCGGGTTCGACACGGCCGGGTTCGTCGTCGCGCAGGCGCCGGAGCACGTCATCGAGAACGAGAAGGCGCTCTCGAAGGCGGGTGACGATCCGAAGAAGCGGCGCAAGGTGGTCCGCAAGAAGGCGCCGGAAGGCTTCGTGGCGTGGACGGAGAACACCTTCGAGAAGCTGATCGAGTCGGATCCGGAGCCGCTGACGTCGCGTTTCCGCGTGACGCACACGATGCTGCTGTCGGTGATCGCCCGCCCCGGCAACGCGTTCGACGCGATGCGGCATCTGCTGGAGGACAACCACGAGCCGCGCCGTCAGCAGTTGCGGCACATCCGCCGGGCGATCGCGATCTACCGCTCGCTGCTGGACGGCGGCATCGTCGAGAAGCTCGACGCGCCGGACGCCACCGGGCGGATCGTCCGCCTCACGGTCGACCTCCAGCAGGACTTCGCGCTCAACCAGCCGCTGTCCACGTTCGCCCTCGCCGCGTTCGAACTCCTCGACCCCGAGTCGCCGTCGTACGCCCTCGACATGGTCTCCGTCGTGGAGTCCACGCTCGACGACCCGCGCCAGATCCTCGCCGCCCAGCAGAACAAGGCGCGCGGTGAGGCGGTCGCCCTGATGAAGGCGGACGGCGTCGAGTACGAGGAGCGCATGGAGCGCCTCCAGGACATCACCTACCCGAAGCCGCTGGAGGAGTTGCTCTTCCACGCGTACGACACGTACCGCAAGAGCCACCCGTGGGTCGGCGACCACCCGCTGTCGCCGAAGTCCGTGATCCGGGACATGTTCGAACGGGCCATGTCCTTCACCGAGTTGGTGTCGCACTACGATCTGGCGCGCACCGAGGGCATCGTCCTGCGTTATCTGGCGAGCGCGTACAAGGCGCTCGACCACACCGTCCCCGACGATCTGAAGTCGGAGGATCTCCAGGACATCGTCGAGTGGCTGGGCGAGATGGTCCGTCAGGTCGACTCCAGTCTCCTCGACGAGTGGGAGCAGCTCGCGAACCCGGAGGTGATGACCGCCGAGCAGGCCCAGGAGAAGGCCGACGAGGTCAAGCCGGTCACCCTCAACACGCGGGCCTTCCGGGTCCTCGTGCGCAACGCGATGTTCCGCCGTGTCGAGCTGGCCGCCCTCGACCAGGTCGGCGAACTCGGCGAGCTGGACGGCGAGTCGGGCTGGGACGCGGACGCGTGGGGCGACGCGATGGACAAGTACTGGGACGAGTACGAGGACCTCGGCACCGGTCCGAACGCGCGCGGCCCGAAGCTGCTCATCATCCAGGAGGAGCCGGCGAGCCGGCTGTGGCGGGTGAGGCAGATCTTCGACGACCCGAACGGCGATCATGACTGGGGCGTCAGCGCGGAGGTCGACCTCGACGCCTCCGACGCCGAGGGCCGCGCCGTCGTCCGCGTCACCGCCGTCGGACAGCTCTGAGCACCGCCACCGGCGGCAGAGCCACCAGTACAGGAGAAGCACAGCCATGACGAACCCCGCCGAGAGACTCGTCGACCTGCTCGACCTGGAGCAGATCGAGGTCAACATCTTCCGTGGCCGCAGCCCCCAGGAGTCCCTCCAGCGGGTCTTCGGCGGGCAGGTCGCCGGGCAGGCGCTGGTCGCCGCGGGCCGGACGACGGAGGGGGACCGGCCGGTGCACTCGCTGCACGCGTACTTCCTGCGTCCCGGTCGGCCGGGGGTGCCGATCGTGTACCAGGTGGAGCGGGTGCGTGACGGGCGGTCGTTCACGACCCGGCGGGTCACCGCCGTGCAGCAGGGGCGCACGATCTTCAATCTCACCGCCTCCTTTCACAAGCCTGAGGAAGGTCCCTTCGAGCAGCAGCTGCCGCCGGCCCGGGAGGTCCCGGACCCGGAGTCGCTGCCGACCGTCGCGGACGAGGTCCGGGAACATCTGGGGGCGCTGCCCGAGCAGTTGGAGCGGATGGCCCGGCGTCAGCCGTTCGACATCCGGTACGTCGACCGGCTGCGCTGGACTCCGCAGGAGCTGAAGGAGGCCGAGCCGCGCAGCGCGGTGTGGATGCGGGCGGTGGGGCCGCTGGGCGACGATCCGCTCGTCCACACCTGCGCGCTGACCTACGCCAGTGACATGACCCTCCTGGACGCCGTCCGTATCCCCGTCGAGCCGCTGTGGGGGCCGCGGAACTTCGACATGGCCTCCTTGGACCACGCGATGTGGTTCCACCGGCCGTTCCGGGCGGACGAGTGGTTCCTGTACGACCAGGAGTCGCCGATCACCACGGGTGGGCGGGGTCTGGCCCGGGGCCGTATCTACGACCTTCAGGGGCGGCTGCTGGTGTCCGTCGTCCAGGAGGGGCTGTTCCGGGCGCTCTAGACGAGTCTTTCCGAATGCCTGCGGGTACGAAGAGAGGGTGTTCATGATCGTTTGTGACGACGAACTTGAACACCCTCGTGACCGCACTGTACGTGAAGATCGACGAC
>NZ_JBTYMC010000392.1:0-5376 GCF_054880855.1 Streptomyces sp. S6
CTCATCCATCCGGCATTCACAGCCGGGCGGACGGGGTATCAACTAATCTGGCGTTGATTTTTGGCACGCTGTTGAGTTCTCAAGGAACGGACGCTTCCTTTGTACTCACCCGAGAGACTCTCTCAGGCTTTCCTCCAGGCAGTTTCCCTTCGATCTTGCGTTTCCGACTCTATCAGATCTTTTTCTGATCCGATTTCCTCGGCGCTTTCCAGGATTTCCCTTGCGGGCTTTTCCTTTCCGGCGGTTCCGACTTTATCAGGTTTCCCCGGCCCCCCTGACCACCGCTCTGCGCACATGCAGGAACAGGCCCTCAGAGAAAGGGGACTGACTTAGTTGGATGCCGCTCAGGTCGAGGCGCTAGATCGCGTCGCTCTTCCTCAAGCAGGGGTACGACTGTACATGCGGCGCCGGACGGCGTGCAAATCGACTAGGGTCATGACCTGGACCACTGGTCTAGACCACAGATCGGGAACTCTCGTGCGGAACCGGTACTTCATATGACATACGCTGCTGCACAGCGCGCTGCCGGAGACAGGCAGTGACGGTCCATGCACATCTCCATCTCCCCCATCCCCTGGGAGGCACTCCATGACCACCGTGACGTCCCCGCTCGCAGGACGCGCCATCGGACTGGCCGCCGTGCCCGATCCGGTCTTCTCCGGAGCCATGGTCGGTCCCGGTACCGCGATCGACCCGGTGCGTGAGCCCTCCGAGGCCGTCGCACCCGTGGACGGTGTCGTGGTCTCTCTTCACCCGCACGCGTTCGTGGTGGTCGACAGCGAGGGGCACGGTGTCCTCGTGCACCTCGGGATCGACACCGTTCAGCTCAACGGGCAGGGTTTCGAGCTGCTGGTGAACAAGGGCGACACCGTGGCGCGCGGACAGGCCGTCGTGCGGTGGAACCCGGCCGTGGTCGAAGCGGCCGGCAAGTCCCCCGTGTGCCCGGTCGTGGCGCTGGACTCCGCAGCCGACTCCCTCACCGACGTGAGCGAGGATGGCGATGTGAAGTCCGGGGACGTTCTGTTCTCCTGGCAGTGACACAGAACAGCAGTGACACAACAGCAGTGACACACCGGCTGTAGGCCGACGGCCGGTGGACAGGCACGACCATCGCGGCGGCGTGTGCCGTCGCACTATCGGAGACGGTGAGATGGAGACAACGCTGCGAGGCGTCGGGGTGAGCCACGGTGTGGCGATCGGCCAGGTACGGCACATGGGTACGGCGGTCCTGGAGCCGCCCGCCAAGCAGATCCCCGCGGAGGAGGCGGAGCGCGAGCAGGGCCGCGCCCGTCAGGCCGTCGACGCGGTGGCGGCCGATCTGACCGCGCGCGGCAACCTGGCCGGCGGCGAGGCCCAGGCGGTCCTCGAAGCCCAGGCCATGATGGCCCAGGACCCCGAGCTGATGGCCGACGTGGACCGGCGGATCGCCGTCGGCAGCACAGCCGAGCGTGCGGTGTACGACGCCTTCGCCGCGTACCGCGAGCTGCTCGCCGCTGCCGGTGAGTACCTCGCCGGGCGCGTGGCGGACCTCGACGACGTGCGGAACCGTATCGTCGCCCGGCTGCTGGGCGTGCCGATGCCCGGTGTGCCGGACAGTGACGAGCCGTATGTCCTGGTCGCCCGGGATCTGGCGCCGGCCGACACGGCGTTGCTGGATCCGGCGCTGGTGCTCGGGTTCGTGACCGAAGAGGGCGGGCCGACCAGTCACAGCGCGATCCTGGCGCGGGCCCTCGGGGTGCCGGCCGTGGTGGCGTTGCCCGGGGCCGGGGAGCTGGCCGAGGGCACGGTGATCGCGGTGGACGGCAGCAGTGGCGAGATCTTCGTGGACCCGGAGGAGGAGACGCGGGCCCGGCTGACGGCGGCTGCCGCCGAGCGGAAGGCTGCGCTGGCCGCGTCGACGGGTCCGGGGGTGACCGCCGACGGGCACAAGGTGCCGTTGCTGGCCAACGTCGGTGGCCCGGCGGACGTTCCGGCGGCTGTCGAGGCGGGGGCGGAGGGCGTCGGTCTGTTCCGTACCGAGTTCCTGTTCCTGGACGACAGCAAGAAGGCGCCGTCGGAGGAGAAGCAGGTCGAGGCGTGCCGGCAGGTGCTGGAGGCGTTTCCCGAGGGCCGGGTCGTCGTGCGCGTGCTGGACGCGGGGGCGGACAAGCCGCTGGACTTCCTGACGCCGTCCGACGAGCCGAACCCGGCGTTGGGTGTGCGGGGGCTACGGACGCTGCTGGACCATCCCGATGTGCTGCGGACGCAGCTGACGGCGTTGGCGAAGGCCGCCGAGGGGCTGCCCGTGCACCTTGAGGTGATGGCGCCGATGGTGGCGGACCGGGCGGACGCGAAGGCGTTCGCGGACGCGTGCCGGGCGGCGGGGCTGCGGGCGAAGTTCGGGGCGATGGTGGAGATCCCGTCGGCCGCGCTGCGGGCGCGTTCGATCCTCCAGGAGGTCGAGTTCCTGTCGCTCGGGACGAACGACCTGGCGCAGTACACCTTCGCGGCCGACCGTCAGGTCGGTGCGGTCTCCCGGCTCCAGGATCCGTGGCAGCCGGCGCTGCTGGATCTGGTCGCGTTGTCCGCGGAGGCGGCCAAGGCGGAGGGGAAGAGCTGTGGTGTCTGCGGTGAGGCAGCGTCGGATCCGCTGCTCGCGTGTGTGCTGACCGGTCTGGGGGTCACCTCTCTGTCGATGGGGTCGGCTTCGATTCCTTATGTGCGGGCGGCTCTGGCGAAGCACACGCTGGCGCAGTGCGAGCGGGCCGCGGCGGCGGCGCGGGCGACGGACAGTGCCGAGGAGGCGCGGGCCGCGGCTCAGGCGGTGCTGTCGGGCGAGTAGTCGGGACCTCCGGTCTCGGGTCGGTGCAGGGGCGTCCCGCCTTCGGGTGGGGCGCCCCTGTCGTTGTCCGGTGTCGTGGTCAGTGGTGGTGGGCGGTCGGGGGCAGGGGGTCGTCTCCGAGGTCGGGTGGGGCGCAGTAGTCGACGTCGGACTCGGGGGCGATGAGGTCGCCGGATTCGGCGTCGGTGCAGTAGGCGTCGAAGACCTCGGCGGCGGTGAGGGGTTCGAGGTCCTCGCCGCGCAGGCGCCAGCCGTGGACGCGGTCGCGGGTGTCGGGGGCGGTGACGCGCAGGACGAGTCCGCCGGGGCTCTGGGTGGCGATGCCGAGGGCGAGGACGGTGGTGAACTCCAGGGCCTCGGTCTCGTCGAGCCGGGTGGTGCCGTCGGGGACGGATTCGGCGTGGAGGACGGCGATGAGTGTCTCGGGGGCGGCGGAGACGCTGCACACGAGGTGGCGGTGGCCGGGTGGCGCGGTGTCGAGGACGCGGGTGAGGAGGGCCGAGGCGTGGGTGAAGGCGGCGCGGCCGATGTCCTCGCCGCAGGAGGCGCAGACGCCGAGGCGGGCGAGGAGGCTCGCGGCGTACTCCCAGGTGGCCCGGCGGACGGCTTCGTCGACGAGGGTGGGGACGAGGTCGGTGAGGGGGCCGCCGTCGTACTCCACGAGGGGGCCGGTGGCGGCGAGTTCGGCGGTGTAGCGGCTGCGGGTCTGCGGGGTGTCGGGGTCGAGGCCGTGGTCAGCGCAGTAGGCGGCGTAGTCCTGCGGGTCGAAGAGGGCGAGGCTGGTGTGGGTGCCTTCGGCCGCGCGGGTCTTGAGGACGGCCTCGATCTGGCGGAGGTAGGTGGTGTGGTCGTCGAAGGTGAAGCTGCGGTAGCGGCGCATGGCGCGGAAGTCGCGCTCGTCGGTGAGGAGGCCGATGGTGCCGGCGATCTCGCGGCGCAGGGCCCGGCGCATGGTCCGCTGGTCGGTGCTCATGGTGTTCCCCCTGTGTGCAGAGCGTTCGATCAATGCTCACTCACAGTAATCGGCGGCACTGACAATCGGGGTCGGGTGAGCCTGGCTCGTACGAGTCGGTGCTGAATTCCGCAGGTCAGGGCGATGACGGCGCCGAATGCGGTCCAGCCGAGGGGGCCGGTCGCGATGGCGGCGGTGACGGCGAGGGGGCCGATGGTGCGCTGGGCGGACTGGGCGAGGCCGTGGACGCCGAGGTAGGCGCCCTGGGCGGTGTCGGGGGCGAGGGCGACGGAGAGTTCCCAGGAGACGGTGGCGTGGAGGATCTCGGCGAGGGTGAAGGCGGTGGCCGCGGCGGTGAGGAGCAGGATCGTCCCGAGGGTGCCGCCGCCTGCCGCCAGGGCCATGGCGACGCCGCCCGCCGCGAAAGCTGCAGAGAGCGGGAGCAGGAGGGCTCGGGCGGCCTGGGTGGTGGCGCCGAAGCGGGCCATGGGGACCTGGAGGGCGACGACGAGGACGTTGTTGAGGACCATGAGCAGGGGTGCGAGGCCGTGCGGGGCGCTGTCGAGGTGGACGATCCAGAGGGGCAGGCCGACCTTGAAGACGGCGTCGTCGAGGGAGAGAACCGTTTCGGTGGCGACGTACGCGAGGTAGGTGCGGTCGCGCCAGGGGCCGCGAGTTCGGACGGCCGGCGCCGGGGTGCCGGAGGTGGCGACGGTGCGGGCCGGGGAGGGGGGTTCGCCGCAGCGGAGGGTGAGCAGGGCGACGGCGGCGAAGGAGAGGGCGTCGCCGAGGAGGAGCCAGCGGTAGGCGGCGGTGCTGCCGAGGGCTAGGCCCGCTGCCGCGGCGAGGCCTCCGATGGCCCAGCCTGCGTTGGCGACGGTGCGCTGGACAGCCTGGTAGCGGACCCGGTCGGGGCCCGCGACCCGGGCGGCGTAGAGCTTGGTGAGGACGCTGCTCGCCCGGTCGCCGAAGCCGCCGAGGGCGGTGAGCGCGAGGAGGAGGGCGAACCGGTCGGTGGTGAGGAGGCCGAAGGAGGCGACGGCGCGCAGGAGTTGGACGGCGACGAGGACCCGGGTGAGCGGGAGGCGGTCGGCGAGGAGGCCGCCGCTGGGGGCGCCGGCGATGCCGAGGGCTCCGGCGACGGCGGCGAGGGTGCCGACCTCGGCGAGGGAGAGGTGGGCGACGTAGGTGAAGTACAGGACGGAGACGGCGGCCCACAGGCCGCTGCCGATGCGGTCGACGAGGGCGATGACGACCATGCGGCGGCCGTCGGGGCCGCCGGGTATGCGGGGTTCTCCAGTGGTTTCTCGACGCGTGAGCGCCATGTTTCCCCCTTGCGCGAAGTTTTGTATTGATACATAATGTTTAATGTGGCAACACAATATGCGATCACAGGGACGACGGCCAAGGAGATTGCCGCGTCCGTCGAGCGGGGCGTGTCCGAAGGCTCCTTGGCGCCGGGGGCGGCGCTGCCTCCCGTGCGGCGGCTGGCGGACGGCCTGGGGGTGAGCCCCGGGACGGTCGCCACCGCCTACAAGGAGCTCCGCGCGCGGGGCATCGTCGTGACCCGGGGCCGTGGCGGGACGGTCGTCGCGGAGGTGCC
>NZ_JBTYMC010000393.1:0-5362 GCF_054880855.1 Streptomyces sp. S6
CGGACGGCCTCGCCGGGCGCCTCGGCGGCCAGGTCGGCGGGGCGCGGCCAGCGGGCCAGCCACTGCTCGTAGATCGGCAGGACACGGTTGACGGGCGTCTGCTGGAGCATGAACTCGCTGACCATCACGCCCCACGCGCCCGCCTCGGGGCGCCGCCAGGGCAGGTCGCGGGCGTGTTCCTCGAACCAGTCGATGACCGGGGCGTGCAGGTGCGTGCCGACGCTCTCGGCGGGCTCTTCCTCGCGCGCGCGTGCTCTGCGGGACAGGCCGGGGGCGGCGTCGGCGGGGGTGCTGTGCGGGGGCTTCGTGGGAGCAGTCATGGCCCTTCGATCCTGCCATGGGAAGGGGCGCACGCGTGCGTGCCGTCACCCGTGAGGGGGGCGCCGCGAGCGGCTCCCGGGGCGTCGGTTTCCGTCCCATGGCCAAAGGTGCAAGGGGTGCGATTGTGAACGAGTGGGGCGGTAGGGGCCGTTCCGGAGGGCGTGACCGGGATGATGATCCGGAAAAGTTGTGGTTCAGGCGGCGGGTGGGGACGGCGAACGCCTCGATCTCTCGTACAGTTTGGGCCGTGGGATCTCTGCGCAATCCGGTCGGGCCGCTTCCCTCCACCATCTACTGGCGACGGAGGGCCGTACTGCTGTCCGTGCTGGCCCTGTTGACGCTTCTGATCGCCTGGATCGTCCTCTCCGGGGACGACGGCGGGAAGACCGGCGCGGGGGGCTCCAACGGCAAGAATCCCGCGTCGTCGATCACCCCCGGGCCGTCCTCCTCGGGCCCCGCGATCAGCCAACACCCGGGCGGACGCGACGAGTCGACGCCCGGTGACTCCAACGGGGCCGATTCCGGCGGGGGTTCGGGCGACGGCGGCTCCGGCACGGACGCGGGCGCGGGTGACGCGGGCGGCGACACCTCAGGGGGCGGCGCCTCGGGCGGCGACGACGGCTCCAACGGCAGCGGCAGCGCCGGAACCGCCCTCCCGGCGAGCAGCGGGCTCCCCAACTGCACGGCCAGCGTGGTCACCTGGACGCTCAGCAGCGTCAGCAACACCTACTCGCCCGACCGGACGCCGACGTTCCGGCTCACCGCGCGCAACAGCTCCGGCAGCGACTGCAAGGTCGACCTCGCGCCGAAGAACACGGTGCTGACGATCACTCAGACCGGCAGCGACCACGCCTACTGGGCCTCCGACGACTGCCCCAAGGCCACCGGCAGCGCCCTCTACCGCGTCCCCGCCGACAGCACCTTCACCTACACCGTCAAATGGGACCGCAAGCCGAGCGCCCCCCAGTGCGCCACCCCGCCCGCCGGCACCGCCACCGCCGGCACCTACCTCGTCGAGGCGAAGGCCCCAGGATTCGCGAAGGCACAGACGTCCTTCGTCCTGGCAGCCGACTGACGCCCCGTCGCCACCGCGCGCCGGACTATGCCGTACGACCATGCAGGCGCCGTTTCCGGGGCGCGCACCCCTGTCTGAGCCGCTTCCCGGGACGCCGGAGCAAATCCCTACCCGGCGCCTGCGCGAGAGGCTCCACGAGCCCCTCTGAGGCTCCCCGGGACGCTGACCGGGCACGGCCTGTGCGGCAGGCTTCACGGAGCCTCTGAGAATCCCCGGAGGGACGCAGCGGGGCGCCCGCGCGCGAGGCTTCACAGGTCCGCCCGAGGTTCCGGGGAGAACGCAGCCCCCGAGGGCGGGCGCCGGTGCGGGTGATTTCACCGGCCCCTGAGACCCCGGGAGGCTCCCTGGGAGGACGCCGGCCGGGCACCCGCGCGGGAGGGCTTCACGGGACCGTCCGAGGCCCCGGGGAGAACGCGGCCCGGGCGCCTGTGAGAGAGGCATTGCTGAGCCCTCTGCGGCTTCCGGGAGGGGGTCGGCCGGGCCGGAAGCTTCGCGGAGGCCCTCCGAGGTTCCGGGGAGAACGCAGCCCCCGAGGGCGGGCGCCGGTGCGGGTGATTTCACCGGCCCCTGAGACCCCGGGAGGCTCCCTGGGAGGGCGCCGGCCGGGCACCCGCGCGGGAGGGCTTCACGGGACCGTCCGAGGCCCCGGGGAGAACGCGGCCCGGGCGCCTGTGAGAGAGGCATTGCTGAGCCCTCTGCGGCTTCCGGGAGGGGGTCGGCCGGGCCGGAAGCTTCGCGGAGGCCCTCCGAGGTCTCGGAGAGGACGCGGAACCGGGCGCCTGCGTGGGCGATTTCACCGGGCCCTGAGGACCCCGGGGGGAAACGTCGGCCGGTGTCTCCCCCAGAGGCACTCCAGGCCCTTCCCGGCGCCCGCGCGTCAGACGTAGCGCTCCAGGATCGACGACTCCGCCAGCCGGGACAGCCCCTCGCGGACGCTCCGCGCGCGGGCCTCGCCCACGCCGTCGACGGCCTGGAGGTCGTCCACGCTCGCGGCCAGCAGCTTCTGGAGGCCGCCGAAGTGCTCCACCAGCCGGTCGATGATCGCGCCGGGCAGCCGGGGCACCTTCGCCAGGAGCCGGAAACCGCGCGGGGACACCGCCGAGTCGAGGGCCTCGGGAGAGGCCGTGTAGCCCAGCGCGCGGGCGACAGTGGACATTTCGAGGAGCTCCGCGTGGGTCAGCGCGTCCAGCTCGTGGAGCGCCTCGTCGACCGTACGGGAACGTTTCGCGGTGGGCTCAGGCACGTAGTCCCGCACGACCAGCTCGCGCTCCGGCTCCACGCCCGCGATCAGCTCGTCGAGCTGGAGGGCCAGCAGACGGCCGTCCGTGCCCAGTTCGACGACGTACTCGGCGATCTCCGTGGCGATCCGCCGGACCATCTCCAGGCGCTGCGCGACCGCCGAGACGTCCCGGACCGTCACCAGGTCCTCGATCTCCAGCGCCGACAGCGTCCCCGCGACCTCGTCGAGGCGGAGCTTGTAGCGCTCCAGCGTCGCCAGCGCCTGGTTCGCGCGCGACAGGATCGCCGCCGAGTCCTCCAGGACCCGCCGCTGCCCGTCGACGTACAGGGCGATCAGACGCATCGACTGGGAGACCGAGACGACCGGGAAACCGACCTGCTTGGAGACCCGGTCGGCGGTGCGGTGGCGCGTGCCGGTCTCCTCGGTGGGGATCGTCGGGTCCGGGACCAACTGCACGCCCGCGCGCAGGATCTTCGACAGGTCCGACGAGACGACGATGCCGCCGTCCAGCTTGCACAGCTCGCGCAGCCGGGTCGCGGAGAACTCCACGTCCAGGACGAACCCGCCGGTGCACATCGTCTCGACCGTCTTGTCGGAGCCGAGCACGATCAGACCGCCGGTGTTGCCGCGCAGGACGCGCTCCAGGCCGTCCCGCAGGGCGGTGCCCGGGGCGACGGCGCTCAGGGAGGCGCGCATCAGGCCATCGGCACCGGCACTCCCACCGGACTTTCCGGGAGTCGCCGCCCGGTCGTTGGCTGCCACTGCACTCCTCCGGTCACAGGTTCTGGGGTGCTCCCGCCTGCGCACACGGTTCGTACGGACGGGCGAGACCAGGGCAAAGTCTACCGGCGCTCCTCCTCGCCCTGGGGGGCCTGTCGACGACGCGAGCGCGGGAGCACGCTCAAGGCTTGTCCTATGTCGGCGACTTCCAGGACCTTCATCCCGGCCGGGATCTTCCCGGGGTCGCCCGGCACGAGCGCGTGCGTGAAGCCCAGGCGGTGCGCCTCGGCGAGCCGACGCTGCACGCCCGTCACCCGCCGGACCTCGCCCGCGAGACCCACCTCGCCGATCGCCACGAGGTTCTTCGGCAGCGGGGTGTCGCTCGCGGCCGACGCCAGCGCGAGCGCGATCGCCAGGTCCGCGGCGGGCTCCGAGAGGCGTACGCCGCCCACGGTCGCCGAGTAGATGTCCCGCTTGCCCAGCGCGCTGATGCGCCCGCGCTGCTCCAGGACGGCCAGCATCATCGACACCCGGGACGTCTCCAGGCCCGAGGTCGTCCGGCGCGGTGTGGGGATCTGCGTGTCCACGGTCAGCGCCTGCACCTCCGCGACCAGTGGGCGGCGGCCCTCCAGAGTGACCGTCAGGCACGTGCCCGGGACGGGTTCGGCACGGCGGGTCAGGAACAGGCCGCTGGGGTCCGCGAGGCCCGTGATGCCCTCGTCGTGCAGCTCGAAGCAGCCGACCTCGTCCGTCGCCCCGTAGCGGTTCTTGACGCCCCGCACCAGGCGCAGGCGCGCGTGCCGGTCGCCCTCGAAGTGCAGGACGACGTCCACCAGGTGCTCCAGCAGGCGCGGGCCCGCGATCGCGCCGTCCTTCGTGACGTGACCCACCAGGAGCGTCGACATGCCGCGCTCCTTCGAGGCGCGGATCAGGGCGCCGGCCACCTCGCGGACCTGCGCCATGCCGCCGGGGGCGCCGTCGATCTCCGGGGACGCGATCGTCTGCACCGAGTCCAGGATCAGCAGGGACGGCTTCACCGCGTCCAGGTGGCCGAGGACCGCCGAGAGGTCCGTCTCCGCCGCGAGGTACAGGTCGTCGGCCAGGGCGCCGATGCGGTCCGCGCGCAGGCGGACCTGGCTCGCGGACTCCTCGCCCGTCACGTACAGCGTGCGGTGCTCGTCGCTCGCCGACTTCGCCGCGACGTCCAGCAGGAGCGTCGACTTGCCGACGCCCGGCTCGCCGGCCAGGAGTACGACCGCGCCGGGGACCAGGCCGCCGCCGAGGACGCGGTCCAGCTCCGGGACGCCTGTCGTCCGCGCGGTCGCCTGTGTGCCGTCGACCTGGCTGATCGGGAGCGCCGACGACGTCACACGGCCGGGCGCCGTCGTGCGCACCGCGGGGGCGCCGTACTCCTCGATCGTCCCCCACGCCTGGCACTCCGGGCAGCGGCCGAGCCACTTGGCCGTCTGCCAGCCGCATTCCGTGCAGCGGTAGGAGGGACGGTCCTTGGTGGTCTTCGTGCGGGCTGCCATGGGGGAAACCGTAGCGGGCGGCACCGACACGGCGGCCGGCCTGTGGACAACCATGGGCGGGAACCGGTCGGGTCACCCCGGGAATCGGCCACGGGAGAGCACACGACGTCCCCTATTGAGGGATCGTTTCACCCGTATGGATTAAAAGGGCTCAAGGTTCGGGAGCGGGGCGTCGCGGGGCGCCTACGGTCGCACGGGTGATGAGCACGAGTCCGGAGACCTCGCCCCGTACGACCGGCGCGCACCGGCAGCGACGGGAGGCGCGGGACCGTGAGGCCGCGCACACGGTTGCACAGCGCCCGCCCGCGCGGTACGAGCCCTACCTCGACGGGCTGTTCACGTACTGCCTGGCCGTCCTGTGCGACCACGAGGCGGCCGTGGAGACCCTGGGCGACGCGCTGGCGTTCGCCGAGCGGCGCGGGCACCGGATGCCCGGCGAGGGCGGCGAGCTGCGGGCGTGGCTGTACGCGCTCG
>NZ_JBTYMC010000394.1:0-5339 GCF_054880855.1 Streptomyces sp. S6
CGGTCGGTGTAGGCGTAGGCGGACGCCAGCATCATGGGCAGTTCGAGGCCCCACGTGGTGTCGGTCCAGCCGAGGCCGGGCGCGAGGCCGCCGTTGACGAGGGCCCGGTCGCACAGCTCGGTGATCTCCTCGGCGTTCTCGCCCCGGCACGTCGCGTCGAAGCCGCGCAGGATGAGCAGCGCGCGCTCGCTGTTGTCGCGGCCCTTGCAGGTCGCGGCGAGTGTGGCGAGCCGCTCGGAGCTGCCTGGCGCGGACGCCTCGCCGAGCAGCAGCCGCTCCCACATGAACTGGACGGCCGTCAGCCGCATCCGCGCGGACCCCGGCTCGTGCAGGAGCGCCTCCTCCTGCACGATGCGGACGGCTTCGTCCAGTTCGTTGTTGTGCAGCAGGGCCTGCGAGAGCCGGCACACCGCGTCGACGCGTTCGTCGCCGTCCAGGCCCGGGAGTCCGAGGGCGCCGCGGAGGTGGGCGATCGTCTGGGAGGGGGACGTGAGCAGGCTGGCGCAGCCGAGTTCGTACAGGACGTGCGCGTGCACCCCGGCGGCCGGGGGTTCGGCGAGGGCGCGTTCGAGACAGCGGCGGGCCGCGTCGGGGGCGCCGACCGCGAGGTGCGCGTGGGCGGCCTCGCGGAGCTGTTCGACGAGGTCCGCGTCGCCCTCCGGCCGTACTTCGAGGAGGTGCCGGGAGGCGGCGGCGATGCCCCGGCCCGCGTCGAGGACGACCTTGGCGGCGATGCCGTGCATGGCGCCACGCAGGTACTCGGGGATGTTGCTGTAGACGGCGGTCGCTATGAGCGGGTGGACGAAGACGAGGTCGCCGTCGTCGGCGGGACCGGGTGCGGTGAGGATCCGGGCCGTGCGCAGGACCTCCACGCAGCGCCGGGCCTTGTCGCGGCCGAGGCCCGCCATGCCGGCGGCGTGGTCGACGAAGATGCCGGTGCCGAGGATGGCCGCCGCCCACGCGAAGCGGGTCGCCTCGATGCCGAGCCCTTCGAGGTGGGCGACGAAACCGCCGTCGTGGGCCGCCTTGTTGATGGCCCGCAGCTCCTCGGCGGCCGATTCCGTCGGCTCCAGCGCCCGGTCGTGGACCTTCGCGAGGAGTTCGACCGTGTAGTACGGGTTGCCGCCGGTGACCGCCCACACCTCCCGGCAGAACGGGTCGTCCGCCTGCGGGCCGAGCGTCGCGCGGGTCAGCTCGGCGACGGCGGACGGCGACAGGGCGGTGAGGCCCCGGACGGAGTCGCCCGCGAGCGTGTCCACGGATTCGAGGTACCCGGCGCCCGCCTCGTCGGCCTCGCCGGGGCGGTGCGCGACGACGACCAGGACGGGGAGGTCGGCCAGGCGTTCCGTGAACGCGGCGAGCCAGCGCAGGGTCTCCTGGTCCGCCCAGTGCGCGTCGTCGACCAGCGGGACGAGGGGGTAGTCGCGGGCGGCGAGGCGCCGGACGAGTTCCACGAGGCCGTCGTACACGCCCTGGAGGTCGGTGGGCGGCGGTCCCGGCGGGGTGACGCCGAGGGCGGGGCCGGCGATGTCGTACCAGTCGCCCAGGTAGGTGCGGGCCTCCTCCTCCAGCATGGTCAGGAGGGCGGGTTGCAGGAGTTGGCGCACGACGTGGAAGGGGACGGACCTCAGGGTCTCGCCCGCCCGCGCGGACCACACGGTGCAGCCGGCCGCCTCCGCGAGGCGTCGGGTCTCGGCCAGCAGCGCGGTCTTGCCGAGGCCGGCCTCGCCGCGGAAGACCAGAAGACGGCCCGGTGAGGACTCCTGGTCGAGCAGCCGCTCCACCGCGCGGGCGATCGTGCCGACCTCCGCGTCGCGCTCCCGCAGGGTGGCCGAGGTGGCCGGCTCCGGCCCTGCCTCCGTCATCCCGTTACCTCCCCAAGTCGCCCGAACGACGTACAAACCTTGAGCGTAGCCGTATCGGAGGGGTCTTAGGGGCCGGTCCGGGCAGGCGTTCCCCGGGCGGGTGACACGGCGGCGGGGTGCGGGGGCCGTGCGGCCTGCGTGCGGTGGGGGACGCGGTCAACTCCGGGGCGCGAGGCGTGGGGTTGACGGTGTGACGGACGTCGAGAACGCGCCATGCCCGGGGCATACCCGGGGGCGGTCGGGCGGGCCCGTGCGGGGGCTCGGGGCGCCCTCTCATACGGCTTTCACCGACTGCTCATACGGTGGGGGCATGACGCAGGCGATTCCACCCGGGTGGTACCCCGACCCGGGGCAGACGAGTGACGGTCCTCCCTCCGAGCGCTGGTGGGACGGCGGGGCGTGGACGGAACGGACCCGGGCCGTGGGGGCGGGGGCGGATCCGGCGGAGGCGCGGGCCGGGTCCGGAGCTGAGGCCGAGGCCGGGGCCGAGGCTGAGGCTGAGGCCGGGGAGCCTGGGCCCGAGAGCCCTGAAGAGCCGAAGTCCGAGGCAGGGACCGCGAGTTCGGACGCGGGGCCGCCCGTGGAGTTCGAGAAGGGCGTGGGCCCCGTGGAGGCCGCGTCCCCCACGGGTACTACGGGTCCTGCGGGAGTCCCCGGGTACTACGGGCCGGCTCAGGGTGACGTCCTGGCATCCGGGTATCCGACCGCCCCTCAGGGTTTCCCCGGATATCCCGCGCCGCCGCCCGGCAGGCCGAGAAGCGGTGTCCGCACGGGCATAGCGGTCGCCGTCGCCGTCGCGGTGCTCGCGAGCATCGGTGTCGGGGTGTACGCGCTGACCAGGGGCGACAGCCGTGACAGCCCCGGGACGGCCCAGGGACCCGGCGACGGCCGGGGCAGCCCGTTCGGGGGCGACGGCGGCGGGGGCGACGGCGGCCCTGGCGGCGGCACCCCCTCCCCCGGCGAGTCCAAGGCCCCCGAGATCAAGAGCGGTGCCGTCACCGACCCGGTCAACGGCATCAGCATCCCGATCCCGAAGGGCTGGACCGGCCAGCAGATACAGATCGGCGCGCAGGTCAACTCCGACTCCACGTACCCCTGTCCCGGCAAACCGGCCGAGAGCTGCACGAAGGGCGGCGTCTACTCCGCGCCCGCGATCGTGCTGGGCAGCAAGGGCTCCACGGCCGAGGAGGTCGCCAAGGCGGACATCGCCGGCAACTCCGACGACGCGTACGGCAAGGCGTACGGCGGGATCACCTCGCACGAGGTCCTCGTCTCCAAGGCGGTGACCGTCGCCGGCCAGAAGGGCTACCAGATCCGCTGGAAGGCGGTGACGGGCAAGGGCGTCGACGGCGTCGTCGAGTCCGTCGCGTTCCCCTCCCCCGCCGACCCGCGCCGTTTCGTCGTCCTGCGCTTCGGGGTGGACGCCGACCAGCGGCTCTCCGTGATCGACGAGATCACCACCGGCATCGAGGTGTCCTCCGGCGGCGGCAGCGGCCGGGGCGTCTGACCGCGTCTCGGGAACAGGCCGGCCGGGTGGTGCGCCGCCCCCGTCCCCACGGTGCGGCGCGGTGGGCGGGCGTCCAGTCATCCCGTGGACGCCCGGCCCGGCTCTAGGTGAGGCCGAGGGCCGGCAGGACGGCGGCCTCGACGAAGCGCAGGAGGTACTCGGCGTCCGCCTCCTCGCCCTCCAGGAAGGGGCGGACCCGCAGGACGCCGTAGAACTGGACGGGGACGAACTCCAGGGCGGGGTGGCCGTCGGCGATCTCCCCCCGCTCCACGCCCCGGCGCAGGATCTGGCGCAGCGCCTCGATCTCGGGCTCGACGAGGGTCTCCCGCAGGGCCTCGCGCAGCTCCTCGTCCTCCATGACCGCGTGGCCGAGGGCCTGCATGAGGGCGGAGTCCTTCACGGCCCAGTCCGCGCCGGCCCGCGCCGCCGCCCGCAGGTCGCCCGCGAGGGTGCCGGTGTCGATGCCGGCGAACCGGACCTCGCGGCGGGAGCGCAGGGCGGCTGCCACGAACTGGGGTTTCGTCTTCCACTGGCGGTACAGCGTGGACTTGCTGCACCGGGTGCTCGCGGCGACGCCGTCCATGGTGAAGGCGTCGTACCCGTTGGAGCGGATCTGGTCGAGGACGGCGTCGAAGAACTCCTTCTCGCGCTCGGGCGTGATCTTGGAGCGGCGCGATGCGGCCGTCTCCGGCACCTCCGCGGCCTGCGACGTCATGGTGTCCCTCTCCCTTTCGTGTCCCGGCGGATTCATTCCCTGTCCGGCGGCTCGGTCGATGTGGCGAACATCAATCGGTACTCAAGTGTACCGGTACGCGAACGTATCGGTACACTGGCGTATCGATACGCTCTCGTATCGACACTGCGGCCACCGTCGCAGCGCACCACCCTGAACGAAAAGGTCTGGGGATGAATGCCCGCACCGAGCCTGGAGAAGAGGCGGGGGCCGACACGGCCCGCCCTCCGATAGTCCGCGAGCTGCTGCTTGTCGCAGGGCTCTTCCTCGTCTACAAGTTCGGCCGCCAACTGGCGACGGGCCATACCGGGGAAGCGTTCCGCAACGCGCACCACGTGTGGGACTTCGAGCGCTGGGCGCACCTCCCCTCCGAGCTCGACGTGCAGGGCCTGCTGCTGCACGGCGACACTCTCGTGAAGGCCGCGAACACCTACTACGCGGCCGTCCACTTCCCCGCGACCCTCGCCTTCCTGGTCTGGCTGTACCTGCGCCGCCCCGCCCACTACGTGTGGGCCCGCCGGGTGCTGGCCGCCGTGACCGGTACCGCGCTGGCCGGCCACCTCCTGTTCCCGCTGGCCCCGCCCCGGATGCTGGCCGGCAGCGGCCTGATCGACACGGCGCGGGTCTTCGGCCCCTCGGTGTACGGCCCACCGAAGACGGACCACCTCTCCAACCAGTTCGCAGCGATGCCGTCGCTGCACTTCGGCTGGGCCCTGATGCTGGCGATCGGCATGATCGCCGCGACCCGCTCCCGCCGGCGCTGGCTGTGGCTGCTGCACCCGGCGCTGACGCTGCTGGTGATCGTCGGCACGGCCAACCACTACTGGCTGGACGCGATCGTCGCGGGCGCGCTGCTGGGCCTCGCGCTGGCGTTCATCAGGCCGCCGAGGACCCGTACCCCTGAGGCCGTAGGACCCGTAGTACCCCAGGTGCGGGCCGAGCAGCCCGACGAGACGCCCACCCGGGAGCCCGCCGGGACGTCCTCCGGGAAGCCCGCCGAGGAAGAGGAACTCGTGGGAGCGGCCCGATGAACGCCACCCTCGCCGCGATCGTCCTGTCCCTGTTCTCGGCGGTGGCCTACGCGTCGGCGGCCGTCGCGCAGGAGCGGCTCGCGTCCCGGTCGGCCGGGGCGGGGCTCGCCCGGATGCTGCGGCGCGGCGCCTGGTGGGGTGCGGTGCTGCTGAACGGCGGCGGCGCGCTGCTGCACGTCGTCGCGCTGGACTACGGCCCGCTG
>NZ_JBTYMC010000395.1:0-5317 GCF_054880855.1 Streptomyces sp. S6
ACGACACCGGCCAGAAGCGGGCCATCGTCGGGATCTCCGCGGGGACCGACCACACGTTCCCGTTCACCATCGACATCAAACTCGCGGACGTCGGCGGCCCGAGCGCCGGCCACGACCTGGTCACCGCGGTCCTCCCCGAGACCGTCCTCGGTCTCGCCACCCACTACGAACCCCCGGTCCCTCCGGGAGCGACGGTCAGCGGGGTCCCCCCTCGGCAGGCGCCGGGCCCCCTGTCCGACGCGGAGCTGACACTGCGGGCGAAGCTGCGGCAGGAGACGAGCCACGGCCCGGAGAGGCTGGTGCCGGAATCCAGATGACGACGCGGACCGGGTCTTCAGGGGCTGTGTCCATGTGCGGCTGCCGCCGCGCGGGCACGACCAGCCACGACGAACCCCCACGGCAAACGCTGATGGGCCCGCCCTCTGTCGAGGAACGGGCCCGTCAGCGTTCAGTCGGCCGAATGCTCAGCCTCAGGCGGAGAGGATCTCCCGCGCCAGCTTGGCCGTCTCGGTCGGCGTCTTGCCGACCTTGACGCCCGCGGCCTCCAGGGCCTCCTTCTTCGCCTGGGCAGTGCCGGACGAACCGGAGACGATGGCGCCGGCGTGGCCCATCGTCTTGCCCTCGGGCGCGGTGAAGCCCGCGACGTAACCGACGACCGGCTTCGTCACGTTCTTCGCGATGAAGTCCGCGGCACGCTCCTCGGCGTCGCCACCGATCTCACCGATCATCACGATCAGCTCGGTGTCGGGGTCGGCCTCGAACGCGGCGAGCGCGTCGATGTGCGTGGTGCCGATGATCGGGTCGCCACCGATGCCGACGGCGGTCGAGAAGCCGATGTCACGCAGCTCGTACATCATCTGGTACGTCAGCGTGCCGGACTTCGAGACCAGGCCGATGCGGCCCGGCTTGGTGATGTCGCCGGGGATGATGCCGACGTTGGACTGACCGGGC
Source organism: Streptomyces sp. S6 (assembly GCF_054880855.1). NCBI lineage: Bacteria > Bacillati > Actinomycetota > Actinomycetes > Kitasatosporales > Streptomycetaceae > Streptomyces > Streptomyces sp. S6. The sequence continues at coordinate 952 of NZ_JBTYMC010000395.1, forward strand.
GTGATGATGCCGGGGCAGTTCGGGCCGATGATCCGGGTCTTGTTGCCCTTCTGGCCGGCGTACGCCCAGAAGTTCGCCGAGTCGTGCACGGCGATGCCCTCGGTGATCACGACGGCCAGCTCGATCTCGGCGTCGATCGCCTCGATGACGGCGTCCTTCGTGAACTTCTCCGGCACGAAGATGACGGTGACGTTGGCGCCCGTCGCCTTGATCGCCTCGGCGACCGTGCCGAACACGGGTACCTCGGTGCCGTCGAAGTCGACGGACGTGCCGGCCTTGCGCGGGTTCACGCCGCCCACGACGTTGGTGCCGTCGGCGAGCATCAGCTTGGTGTGCTTCTGCCCGGTGGCGCCGGTCATGCCCTGGACGATGACCTTGCTGTCCTTGTTGAGCCAGATAGCCATGGTGTGTCGGTGTCCTCGTCCTGAGTGCTTACTTGGCGGCGGCCAGCTCGGCGGCCTTGTCGGCCGCGCCGTCCATGGTGTCGACGCGCTGCACCAGCGGGTGGGCGGCGTCGGTGAGGATCTTGCGGCCCAGCTCGGCGTTGTTGCCGTCGAGGCGGACGACGAGCGGCTTGGAGACGTTCTCGCCGCGGTCCTCCAGGAGCTTCAGCGCCTGGACGATGCCGTTGGCAACCTCGTCACAGGCGGTGATGCCACCGAAGACGTTGACGAAGACGGACTTGACGTCCGGGTCGCCGAGGATGATCTCCAGGCCGTTCGCCATGACCTGGGCGGAGGCGCCACCGCCGATGTCCAGGAAGTTGGCGGGCTTCACGCCACCGTGGTTCTCACCGGCGTAGGCGACGACGTCGAGGGTGCTCATGACGAGACCCGCGCCGTTGCCGATGATGCCGACCTCGCCCTCAAGCTTGACGTAGTTGAGGCCCTTCTCCTTCGCCGCGGCCTCAAGCGGGTTCGCCGCGGCCTTGTCGTGGAGCTCCTCGAAGTCGGGGTGACGGAACTCGGCGTTGTCGTCCAGCGAGACCTTGCCGTCCAGCGCGATGACGTCACCGGAGGCGACCTTCGCCAGCGGGTTCACCTCGACGAGGAGGGCGTCCTCCTTGATGAAGGTGTCCCACAGCGTGACGAGGACGTCGGCGACCTTGTCCGCGACCTCGGCCGGGAACTTCGCGGCCTCGACGATCTCGCGGGCCTTCGCCGGGGTGACGCCCTCGATCGCGTCGATCGGCGTCTTGGCGACGGCCTCGGGACGCGTCTCGGCGACCTCCTCGATCTCCATGCCGCCCTCGACGGACGCGATGGAGAGGAAGGTGCGGTTCGCGCGGTCGAGGAGGAAGGAGACGTAGTACTCCTCCACGATCTCCGGCGCGGTCTCGGCGATCATCACCTTGTGGACCGTGTGGCCCTTGATGTCCATGCCGAGGATGTTGGTCGCGTGCTCGACCGCCTCGTCGGCGGTGGCGGCCAGCTTCACGCCGCCGGCCTTGCCGCGGCCACCGACCTTCACCTGAGCCTTGACGACGGACTTGCCACCGAGACGCTCGGTGGCTGCGCGGGCCGCCTCAGGCGTGTCGATGACTTCACCGGCCAGCACCGGTACATCGTGCTTGGCGAAGAGGTCCCTCGCCTGGTACTCGAACAGGTCCACGCGCTTCCGTCCCTATCAGTGATCTCGCGGTTCGTTGGATGCGTGGGCGTGCCGCGAAGGGCAACGTGACGACCGCATGTGTCACAAGCAGGGCGCACACGGTGTCCGAGCGCGCGGCATGTCCGTCTCGCAGGTTATCCCCGCCACCCGACCCCCTCTAAATCGCGAGTCACCCCTGAGCGGTGATACCTGTCACATGATGCCGCCGAAAGCGCTCTTCCTGGCACCGCGTGCCGCCGAGGGGCCCGGGCGGATGCGACGGCACCCACCCGGACCCCCGGCGACTCAGACCGCCTCCGGCACCGGCAGCGGTCGCCTCTCCAGCGCCGCCGCCATCACGTCGGGAAACAGTTCCGGGGTGCAGGCGAAGGCGGGCACTCCCAGCGCCGCGAGCGCGGCGGCCTGTTCCCGGTCGTAGGCCGGAGCCCCTTCGTCGGAGAGGGAGAGGAGGGCCACGAACTCGACGCCTGACGCCTTCATCGCGGCGACGCGCTTCAGCATCTCCCCTTTGATCCCTCCCTCGTAGAGGTCACTGATCAGGACGACGACGGTGTCGGCGGGCCGCTCGACGCGCGCCTGGCAGTACGCGAGCGCGCGGTTGATGTCGGTCCCGCCGCCGAGGCGCGTCCCGAAGAGGACGTCCACCGGATCGTCGAGCTGGTCGGTGAGATCCACGACCGACGTGTCAAATACGACGAGTCGCGTGCTGATCGTCCTCATGGACGCCAGCACCGCCCCGAACACCGCCGCGTACACCAGCGACGACGCCATCGAACCCGATTGATCCACGCATAGCATTACCCCCTTGTCGAGTGACTGTGCCGCCCGCCCGTATCCGACGAGCCGCTCCGGTACGACCGTCCCGTGGTCCGGGAGGTAGTGCCTGAGGTTGGCGGCGATGGTGCGGTTCCAGTCGATGTCGCGCGGGCGTGGCCGCCCCGTCCGCGCGCTGCGGTCGAGTGCTCCGCTCAGTGCGGCCCGGGTCCGCCCGGCGAGCCGCTCCTCCAGGTCCCTGACGACCTTGCGGACGACGGCTCTGGCCGTGTCCCGCGTGGTCTCCGGCAGGGCCCCGCCGAGCGAGAGCAGGGTGCCGACGAGATGCACGTCGGCCTCGACGGCCTCCAGCATCTCCGGCTCCAGCAGCAGGGACGCGAGACCGAGCCGGTCGACGGCGTCCCGCTGCATGACCTGGACGACCGGCGAGGGAAAGTACGTCCGTACGTCCCCCAGCCAGCGGGCGACCGACGGTGCGGACGCCCCGAGCCCCGCTCCCCTCCCCTGCCGCTCCCCCTCCTTTCCGTACAGGGCCCCCAGCGCACCGTCCATCCCCGCGTCTCTGCCGTCGAGCACGCATCCGGTTCCCTCCGCTTCCGCGCCCCCGAGCACGAGCCGCCATCTGCGCAGCCTCTCCGTCACCGTCCTTCACCTCCCCCTCGGTCGCCGCCCGGCCATTACCTGCTGGAATTTGCATGATGATTCGTCAATTGGTTTTATGAGTCGGGTAGTTGCCTGGTTTTTCGGCCCCTCACTCATCGATCGCTTCACCCTCCCTCATCGGTTCACGAATCCGCTCGCCAATTTCTCAGCCCTTGAAAATCTCTGCGGAATAAAGCCGAATCCCGCTAGCCTTCGCCCTTTCACACGCCGAGCAGCAGTCGTGCCACGGGGACGATCGCCTGGGCCCGGCCCGCGTCCAGCTCTTCGGCGAACCCGGTGACGCGCGTCCCCCGCCCGGCCGCGCTCCCCCGCCGCACCACCTCGCCGAGCGTCCGGCGCACGGCTGGTTCGAAGGCGGAGAACGTCCGTCTCAGCAGCGGCAGGACGTCGACGAACGCCTCCTCCGGGACCGCGGTCAGCCAGTTGTCGACGATCGCGAGGAGCCGTTCGTCATGGACGAGGAGCAGTCCGCCGCCCGCGCCCCCGCCGACGAACCCCTCGACCCAGTCGGCGGCCTCCTTCGGCGCGGTCCCCGGCGACAGGGCGAGCCCCATCCACCGGGCGGCCTCCTCCGGGCCGGCGTCCCCGCCGTCCAGCAGGAGGCGTGCCGCTCGGCCCCGGATCACGGCGGCGACGGTGTCCCGGGCGGCAAGGCCGCGCAGGACGCCGCGCCAGCGGGTGTCCAGGCCGACGGAGTGCGGAGCAGGGGTGTCCGGAGCGCTCCGGCCCTCCTCTCCCGTGCTCTCCCACTCGCTCTCCCGCTCGTTCTCCGCCAGCAGCGCCACCGCCCCGTGGACGGCGTCCACATGCCCGCGCATCTCGTTCGCCGCTTCGGTGTCGAGGCCCGTGCAGGCGGCGGGCAGGCCGACGCAGATCCGCAGGGCGAGGCCGGCGGCGACCTCGGCGAGGGCTCCGGTGTCCGTGCCCCGGACGTCCCCGTAGCGCAGGGAGCGGACGAGGGCGGGGAGCGCCTGGGCGAGGTGGCCGACGTCTCTGTCGAGGGCCGCGCGGTCGGCGAGGGCCCGCATCACCGCCGGGAGGGCGTCGGTCAGGCCGGCCAGGAGGCAGTGTTCGGCGAGGGCGGTGACTTCGGCGAGGGTCCGCGCGGCGACGGCGTCGGCCTCGGCCTTGGCGGTCGCGGCGGACGTCACCGTCGTCCCCCAGCCGCCCGCCTCGGCGACCCGGACGGCCAGTTCGGGTTCCCAGCGCAGCCACCAGGTCTCCCGGAAGGTGCCCGTGCCACCCGGCGTGCGCGCGGCGGTGCCCCAGTCGACGCCGAGCAGGCGCAGGCGGTGCAGGAGGCGGCTGCGCGCGGCGT
>NZ_JBTYMC010000396.1:0-5302 GCF_054880855.1 Streptomyces sp. S6
CTTCCACGAGTGGTGATGTGGTGTGCAGGAGGGCGGCGGCAGCGCGGGCGATCTGCCGGCCGGGGCGGACCAGGCCGCGCATCAGCGGCTGCACCGCGCCGCCGGATGTGGCGTCGGCGCGGGCGGCTCGGAGGTCGAGCTTGATGGGGACGACGAGTGCCTGTTCGGCGTGGAGGGCCGCGTCGAAGAGGGCGAGGCCTTCGGCGGGGGTGAGGGCCTGGACTCCGCCACGGCTCATGCGGGCCTGGTCGGTCTCGCTCAGGTGAGCGGTCAGGCCCGTGCTCTGCTGCCACAGTCCCCAGGCCATCGAGACACCGGGCAGACCGGCGGCCCGCCGGTGGGCCATCAGGCCGTCGAGGTAGGAGTTGGCGGCGGCGTAGCTCCCCTGGCCGACGGAGCCGAAGAGCCCGGCGCCGGAGGAGAACACCGCGAACGTGGTCAGGTCCAGTTCGCGGGTCAGCTCGTGCAGGTGACGGACAGCGCTGACCTTCGGGGCGAAGACGCCTTCGACGCGTTCCGGCGTCAGGGCACCGATCACCCCGTCGTCCAGGACACCGGCGAGGTGCACGACACCGGTGAGCGGGTGCTCGACGGGTACGGCCGCCAGGAGCGCTGCCACGGCGTCCCGGTCGGCCACATCGCACGCGGCGACCGTCACCGCCGCCCCCGACTCGCCGAGTTCCGCGACCAGTTCGGCCGCCCCTTCCGCATCGGGACCACGGCGGCTCACCAGCAGCAGATGCCGTACACCGTGCACCTCCACCAAGTGCCGGGCGACCAGAGCGCCCAGAGAGCCGGTGCCGCCCGTGACCAGGACCGTGCCCTCAGGGGTGAAGGAGGTGTCGGGGACGGCTCCGGTCGTGTCGCGGACGAGGCGCGGGGCGAGGAGCACCTGGCCACGGGCGGCGACCTGGGGCTCGCCGGTGGCCAGTACGGCGGCGAGGACGGGTTCCATCTCGATGCCGGTCACGTCGAGGCCGGAGTCGGCGGCGGTGTCGAGCAGGACGATCCGCTCGGGGTCCTCGGCCTGGGCGGCCCTGATCAGGCCCCAGACGGCGGAACCGGCGGGGTCCGTGACATCGGCGTCTCCGTCGGCGGGCACCGCGCCCCGGGTGACGACGACCAGCCGGGAGGCGGCCAGACCGGGGGCGGCGACCCACGCCTGGACCATGGACAGGATCCGGTTCGTCAGGGTCAGCGCGTCCTCGCCGCCGCTGCCGAACGCCTGCGCCACGGCGACCACCGGGGTGGTCACGTGAGTGGCGAGGATGTCCACCTCGTCGGCGTGGAACAGCGGCACCCACGGCGGCAGTGTCTCCGTGCCCTGGGCGGGCGCGGGCAGTTCGGCCCACTCCACCCGGAACAGGGAGTCGTGGCCCGGTGCTTCGGCGGTGAGCTGCTCGGCGGAGACCGGCAGGAAGGAGAGCGCGTCGAGCGTCAGGACGGGTTCGCCTGTCTCGTCGGCGGCCGTCAGCGACAGCCGGTCGGCCCCGGCCGGGGCGAGCTTCACCCGCAGCGCCGAGGCGCCGGTGGCGTGCAGGGTCAGGCCGGTCCACTCGGCAGGCTGCCAGAGACGCGGTCCGTGTGTGTCGGCGACGGCCGCGTGGCGCAGGCCGGACTGGAGAGCGGCTTCCAGGAGTGCCGGGTGCAGTCCGAAGCGGCTCGCGTCGGCACGCTGCTCGTCGGGGAGGGCCAGTTCCGCGAAGACCTCGTCACCCCGCCGCCACAGCGCCCGTACCCCCTGGAGGACGGTGCCGTACGTGTTGCCGAGCCGGAGGAGATCGTCGTAGAGCTCGTCGACGCTCGCGGGCCGGGCGCCCGTGGGCGGCCACAGGACGAGGTCGCCGTCGGTCGCGGGGCGCTCGGCGGGTGTGGCGGAGAGCCGGCCGGTGGCGTGCCGGGTCCAGGCGGCGTCCGGGCCGCTGTCCTCGCGGATCGAGTAGACGTCGACCGTGCGGACGTCCTCCTCGTCGGGGCCGCCGACGGTGACCTGGACCCGGACGCCGCCCTGCTCGGGCAGGACGAGGGGCGCCTCCACGGCCAGTTCGTCGAGCGTGCCGCAGCCGACCTCGTCGCCCGCCCGCACCGCCAGTTCCACCAGCGCCGCGTTCGGTGCGACGGCCGTGCCGCCGATGGCGTGGTCCGCGAGCCAGGAGTGCGTACGCAGGGACAGGCGGGAGGTGAAGACCAGACCGTCCGACTGAGGCAGCCGGACCACCGCGCCGAGCAACGGGTGGTCGGCGGAGGTCTGGCCGAGCGACACCGCGTCGGTCGCCGGGGTGGTCTGGAGCCAGTAGTGCTGGTGGTCGAAGGCGTACGTGGGGAGCTCGACCTGGGCTGCGGCGGACTCCTCGGGGAGCATGCCGGTCCAGTCGACGGCGACGCCCCGGACGAAGAGGTCGGCCATCGAGGTCAACAGGCGGCGCGGGCCGCCCTCGTCACGGCGGAGAGAGCCGCCGACGATGGCCGTTGCGCCGTCGGCGTCGACGATCTCGTTGATCGGCTGGACCAGGACGGGATGGGCGCTGGACTCCACGAACACGGTGTGCCCGCTCGCCAGCAGATCGGTGATCGCCGGACCGAAACGGACCTGACCCCGCAGGTTGCGGTACCAGTAGTCGCCGTCGAGGACACCCGCTTCACGCACCCATTCACCCGTCACGGTGGAGAGGAACGGCACGAGAGGCGCCTGCGCACGGATGTCCGCGAACGCCTCGCCCAGAGTCTCCTCGATCGCCTCCACATGCCGGGTGTGCGAGGCGTAGTCCACCGCCACCCGACGCACCCGCACACCGTCCGCCGCCAAAACCTCCAACGCCTCGTCAAGGGCCTCGGCGTCACCGGCGATCACCACCGATGCCGGACCGTTGACAGCCGCCACCTCCACCCGGCCACCCCACCGCACCAGACGCCCGGCCACGTCCTCCTCGGACAACGCCACCGACGCCATACCACCCCGGCCCGCGAGACCACCCGCGATCACCTGGCTCCGCACCGCCACGATCCGGGCCGCGTCCTCCAACGACAGCGCACCCGACACACACGCCGCAGCAATCTCCCCCTGCGAATGCCCCACCACCGCGTCCGGCACCACACCCACCGACGCCCACACCGCAGCCAGACCCACCATCACCGCGAAACTCGCCGGCTGCACCACGTCGACGCGCTCCAACACCCCAGCCGGAACATCCCCCCGCAGCACATCCACCAACGACCACTCCACCCACGGCCCCAACGCCACCGCACACTCCGCCACCCGCTCCGCGAACACCGGCGACGCATCGAGCAGTTCACGGCCCATGCCCACCCACTGCGACCCCTGCCCCGGAAACACCAACACCGTCCGCCCCGACGCCGTGGCACCGAACGAACCGCCGGTCACGACAGCGGGATGGGACTCGCCGCGCGCCAGCGCATCCAGCCCCGTCGACGCCTCCTCACGTGAGCCGGCCACGATCACCGCGCGGTCGGAGAGCAGTGCCCGCCGCGCGACCAGTGCACCGGCCATCCGCCACAGAGGCTCCTGGCCCGCCTCCACGAAGGAGGCAAGCCGCTCCGCCTGGCCTGCCAGGGATGCCGTCGAAGCGGCGGACACGACCAGGGGGACCACTCCGTCGGTCGGTGCGGCCGGCGTCGCGGGCTGGTCCTCCGGTGCCTGTTCCAGGATCAGGTGGGCGTTCGTGCCGCTGATGCCGAAGCTGGAGATGCCGGCGCGGCGCGGCCTGCCCTGCTCCGGCCAGGTGCGGGCCTCGGTGAGCAGTTCGACGGCGCCCGCCGTCCAGTCGACCTGGGGCGTCGGCTCCGTCACGTTGATCGTGGGCGGCATGATGCCGTGCCGCAGCGCCTGCACCATCTTGATGACGGCGGAGACACCGGCCGCGGCCTGGGTGTGCCCCACGTTGGACTTGAGGGAGCCCAGCCAGAGCGGGCGCTCGGGGTCCCGGTCCCGGCCGTAGGTGGCGAGCAGTGCCTGCGCCTCGATGGGGTCGCCGAGTTCGGTGCCGGTGCCGTGCGCCTCCACGACGTCGATGTCGGCCGGGGCGAGGCCGCCGTCGGCGAGGGCCTTGCGGATGACGCGCTGTTGGGAGGGTCCGTTGGGGGCGGTGAGGCCGTTCGAGGCGCCGTCCTGGTTCACGGCGGAGCTGCGGACGACCGCGAGCACCCGGTGGCCGTTGCGCCGGGCCTCCGAGAGGCGTTCCAGGACGACGATGCCGACGCCCTCGGACAGGATGGTGCCGTCGGCGCCGGCCGAGAACGCCTTGACGCGGCCGTCGGCGGCGAGGCCGCGCTGGCGTGACATGCCGCGCAGGCCGATCGGTGAGCCCATGACGGCGACGCCGCCTGCGAGGGCGAGCGAGCATTCGCCCTGGCGTAGTGACTGTGCGGCGAGGTGCATGGCCACCAGTGAGGACGAGCAGGCCGTGTCGACGGTGACGGAGGGGCCTTCGAAGCCGAACGTGTACGACACGCGGCCGGAGGCCACGCTGCCGGCGGTGGCTGTCGTGACGAAGCCTTCGAGTTCGTCGGGCATGTTGCTGAGGGATTCGACGTAGTCGTGGATGGAGACGCCGGAGAAGACGCCGATGTTGTCGCCGCGTGCGGAGCGGGGGTCGATGCCGGCCTGTTCCAGGGCTTCCCAGGAGGTTTCGAGGAGGAGCCGCTGCTGCGGGTCCATGGCGAGGGCCTCGCGCGGTGAGATGCCGAAGAATCCGGCGTCGAACTGGGCGGCGCTGTGCAGGAATCCGCCTTTGTGGACGTAGGCCGTGCCGGGTTTGTCGGGGTCGGCGTCGAAGAGGCCGTCGAGGTCCCAGCCTCGGTCGTCCGGGAGGGGCACCATGCCGTCGCGGCCTTCGGCCACGAGACGCCAGAGGCCGTCGGGGTCGTCGACGCCGCCGGGCAGGCGGCAGGCCATGCCGACGATGGCGATGGGCTCGTCGGGCTGGGCGCTGAGGACGATGGGTGTGGCGGTGGCGCCTGCCGTGTCGTCGCCGAGTTCCTCGCGCAGGTGGCGGGCGAGTGCCACCGGGGTGGGGTAGTCGAAGATGAGGGTGGCGGGGAGTTTGACGCCGGTGGCGGTGCCGAGCCGGTTGCGGAGTTCGACGGCGGTGAGCGAGTCGAAGCCGATCTCGCTGAATCCTCGTGTGCCCTGGGCGAGTTCGGCGGCGTTGAAGCCGAGGACGGCGGTGGCTTCGGCCTGCACGATGCGCAGGAGGACGGCTTCCTGTTCGGTCTCGGGCAGTCCGGCCAGGCGCCGGAGCAGGTCGCTGCCGTCGCCCGCGCCGGCGCGTGCGAGGCGGCGGCC
>NZ_JBTYMC010000397.1:0-5299 GCF_054880855.1 Streptomyces sp. S6
GCGCCCGCGACGACCGGGACGCGCCCGGCGGTCTCCTCGACGGCCGCGCGCACGCAGGCCTCGAACTCGTCCGGGTCGAGCGCGTGGAACTCCCCGGTGCCGCAGCACGCGAACACGGCCGCCGCACCGGCGTCGACGCCCTGGCGCACGTGCGCGCGGAAGGCGTCGAGGTCGAGGGAGCCGTCGGTGCCGTAGGCGGTGACGGGGAAGAACAGCGGCCCGGTGGGGGCCTTGAGGCGGTCGGTGAGCGGGGCTGTCGGCACGGGCTCTCCTGGGGTCGGGGGACCGCATCCCGGAACACGGTCACGTTTCTGATCGTCGTACATATTCATGAACGCGACCACTCTAAGGAGCGGCATCATGACCGGTCAAGCGCGCCAAGGCACCTCAGGGTGGGCGTGTCCCGACCTTGTGCCCCCTTGACGAGGAGTGGCGGGAATCCTTAGCTTGTCCAAGCATGTGAATGAGGATCACGCATACGGCTCACCGGGCCGGGTGTGGCCCGCCGACCCGAGGAGACCGAGGATGCCCGCTCCGCGCACCGTCCTGCTGACCGGCGCCGCCGGCGGCCTGGGCACCCTGATGCGGGGCCTGCTCCCGGAGTACGGCTACGACCTGCGCTCCCTCGACCTCGTCCCCGTCGAGGGCGACCCCGGCGCGATCACCGCCGACCTCGCCGACCGCGACGCCCTCCGGGAGGCCGTCCGGGGTGTCGACGCGATCGTCCATCTCGCGGGCATCTCCGTGGAGTCCACGTTCGAGAAGATCCTCAAGGCCAACATCGAGGGCACCTACAACCTCTACGAGGCCGCCCGCGCGGAGGGTGTGCGGCGGATCGTCTTCGCCTCCTCCAACCACGCCGTCGGCTACACCCCGCGACCCGAGGGCACTGACGAACTCATCCCGATCGACACCCCACGCCGTCCCGACACCTTCTACGGCCTGTCGAAGTCCTTCGGCGAGGACCTCGCCCAGCTCTACTGGGACAGGCACGGCCTGGAGACCGTCTCCGTGCGCATCGGCTCCTGCTTCGCCGAACCGACATCCGTGCGCATGCTGTCGATCTGGCTGAGTCCCGCCGACGGCGCACGCCTCCTCCACGCCGCTCTGACCGCCGAGGACGTCGGCCACACCGTCGTCTACGGGTCGTCCGCGAACACCCGCCTGTGGTGGGACCTCACCTCCGCGCGGGCACTCGGCTACGACCCGCGGGACGACTCTGAGCCGTACGCCGAGAAGCTCATCGCCGAACAGGGTGAACTCCGGCCGGGCAACGAGGAACACGCCTACCTGGGCGGCGCCTTCGTCACGAACCCGCCGATCTGGCCCCACTGACCTCCCCCCACGGGATCACGCGGGCGGGCACCGAACGGGCCCGCCCGCACCCCTTTCCGGGCACCCGGGTCGCATCGGCGTCAACGACCGTGTCCCACCCGCGCGTTACCCGCAAGCTCCGGAGCGGTTCGCGGCCGGCGTGGCGCAAGGCGGCCACCTTGCCGTAGGCGGCATTCCCTTTCGGCCCGCACCCTGTGCACCATGAACCGCCAACCACTGCACGGAGGTTGGCGGCTTCCCGTACGACTCACGGAAAGGGCGAGGCCCTTTCCTCCTTGTCTCTGGGGGGACTTCATGAACCGAAGACCGACGACGGTCGGTGTGTCCGTCGCCGCGCTGATCCTGGCCGCCGCACCGTTAGCGGCCCCAACTGCCGCCGCCGACACGGCGGATACCCCGGCCCCGATATCCGGCCGCTACCTCGTCACCCTCGCCGACCAGCCGATCGCCACCTACGACGGCGGCGTGGACGGCATCCCGGCGACCAGACCGGACGCGGGCGAGAAGGTCGACGTCACCACCGACGACGCCCGCCGCTACCGCACCCACCTCGTCACCGAGCAGAACGCGGCGGCGAAGAAGGTCGGCGCGAAGGTCGCCCGGCACTACTCCGTCACCACCAACACCTTCTCGGCGAAGCTGACTCCGCCGCAGATCCTGAAGCTCGCCGCGACGAAGGGCGTCGTCTCCGTCACCCCCGACCGGGTGCACAAGGCGACCGACGACAAGAACTCCGTCGACTACCTGCACCTGTCGGGACGCAAGGGACTCTGGTCCGCACTCGGCGGAACGGCCAACGCAGGCAAGGGTGTTGTCATCGGCGACCTCGACACCGGCATCTGGCCCGAGAGCGCCTCCTTCGCCGCCCCCGCCCTCACCGCGGCCAGACCCCCGGCCTGGGACAAGTACCGTCCCTACCTGAGGGGTTCGACGACCGTCATGCGCAAGACGGACGGCGCGACCTTCACCGGGACCTGCGAGACGGGCGAGGAGTTCACCGCCGCCGACTGCAACCGCAAGGTCATCAGCGCCCGCCAGTACGGCGACGCCTGGCGCGAATGGGTCCCGGAGGCCAACCGCGCCGACTACATGTCCCCGCGCGACGGCGGCGGCCACGGCTCGCACACCGCCTCCACGGCGGCCGGCAACACCAACGTGCCCGCGAGCATCGACGGCCGCGCCTACGGCAGGATCTCCGGCGTCGCACCGGGCGCCGCCATCGCCGTCTACAAGGTGCTCTGGGAGAGCAAGGACGGCACCCAGACCGGCGGTCTGACCAGCGACATCGTCGCCGCGATCGACCAGGCCACCGCCGACGGCGTCGACGTCATCAACTACTCGATCGGCAGCGGCTCCGAGTCCCCCGCGAACGACCCGATCCAGACGGCGTTCCGCAACGCGGCGGCGGCCGGGGTGTTCATCTCCACCTCCGGCGGCAACTCCGGCCCCGGAGCGAGTACGTTGGACAACATCGCGCCGTGGACGACGACCGTCGCCGCGAGCACGGTCGAGCCGTACAAGGGGACCGTCGTCCTCGGCAACGGCGAGCGCTACACCGGGATCAGCACCACCCTCACCGGTACGGTCGGCCCCGCGCCGCTCGTGCGCTCGACGGCCGTCAAGAACGCGGACGCGTCCGCCGACGACGCCGAGGTCTGCGCCCCCGGCACCCTCGACCCGGCGCTGGCCGCGGGCAAACTCGTGGTCTGCGACAGGGGAGTTGTCGACCGGATCGCCAAGTCCGCCGAGGCCAAGCGCGCCGGCGCCGTCGGCATGGTCCTCGTCAACGTCTCCCAGGGCAGCACCGACGGCGACTCGCACACTCTGCCGACGGTGCATCTCGACGTCCCGGACTCCACCGTCGTCCGCGCCTACGCGGCCACGGCCGGAGCGACCGGTTCGCTCGTCGTCGGCGGCGCGGACATCGCCTACCCGCAGGTCGCCGGGTTCTCCTCGCGCGGGCCCTCGCTCCAGAACAACGGCGACGTCCTCAAGCCGGACATCTCCGCGCCGGGCGTCACGATCCTCGCGGCCGTCGCCCCGCCGTCCAACCGGGGCCACGACTTCGACTTCTACTCCGGGACGTCGATGGCGGCGCCGCACATCACCGGGCTCGCCGCGATCTACCTCGCGCTGCACCCCAAGTGGTCGCCCATGGCGGTCAAGTCGGCGATGATGACGACGACTTCACCCACCCTCACCCCCGAGGGCAAGCCCAGCGACGACGTCTTCGCGCAGGGCGCCGGTGAGGTCTCCGCGTGGCGGATGCTGCGCCCCGGGCTCGTCTACGACTCCTTCGAGCGGGACTGGCTGAGCTACCTGGAGGGCCTCGGCCTCGACACCGGGACCGGCGCGAAGCCCATCGACGCCAGCGACCTCAACTCGGCGTCCATCGCCGTCGGGGACCTCGTCGGCAGCCAGACGGTGAAGCGCACGGTCACCGCCGTCACGCCGGGGGTCTACCGGGCCTCCGTCGACCTGCCCGGCGTCAAGGCGACCGTCACGCCGTCCACCCTGCGGTTCACGCGGCCCGGCGAGCGCAGGACGTTCACCGTCAAGCTCGACGTCACCACCGCGCCCGTCGGGGTCGCCGACACCGGGTCGCTGACCTGGACGGCCGGGCGGACGACCGTCCGCAGCCCGATCGTCGTCACCCCGCAGGCCGTGCGCGCGCCCGCGCGGGTGACCGGCACCGGGGCCTCCGGCTCCGTCACCTACACGGTCGCCTCGGCCGCCACCGCGTTCACCGCGACACCGACCGGGCCGGTCTCCGCCGCGCCCGTCAGCGGGACGCTGAACGGGATCGACGAGAACGACTTCCTGCCGGACGTCGCCGCCGGGACCAAGGCCGTCGAGATCACCGTGCGGTTCGGGGCGACGACCGGGACCACCGGGATCGTGTACGGGCGTGTTGTCGGCGGAGAGCTCGTCGACAGTCAGGTCGCCCTGGCCGACGCGCAGGGCGTGTCCAACGCTGTGCTGACCAAGCCCGCGGCCGGGACGTACCTCGTCGCCGTCGTCCAGATCGGCAACGGGGGCACCGAGCCGGGGACGACCCCGTACACGTACCAGTTCAACGCGGTCGGCTCCGGTGGAGTTCCCGCCGGGTCACTGTCCGTGACGCCTTCGAAGGCGACCACGACTCCGGGGATGCCGCTGAAGGTGACGGCGGCGTGGAGCGGAGTGGGGACCGGGGGGCGGTCCACCGGCTGGGTGGAGTACGCGAACGGATCGGGGACGCTGATCAGCCTGAACTGAGCTGGTCGGCCTGAACCGATGTGAGCGCTGTTCCGGCCTCTCCGAGAGGGTTCTCGGTGGGGCCGGAATCAGTCTTTCGGGTGAAGACGGGACTGGGGAGCGGGTAAGGGAACGGCAAAGTGGTCTCGTTCGTTCACCCGGCATGACCGCTATGACCCCCGGCTCGAACATCCCCCTCCCCGTCGCGAAGGTGACGGTGGACGTCTCCGCGCCCGTGCGGCTCGACGTCTCGGGCCTGCTGCTCACCGCCGACGGCAAAGTGCGCTCGGACGACGACTTCATCTTCTACAACCAGCCGAACGGCCCCGGGGTGACGTACCGCTCCGGAGGAGGTTCCGCCCCCGACGCGATCACCGTCGACACCACCGTGCTCCCTCCCGGCATCGAGAAGATCGTCGTCACCGCCAGCCCCGACGCCGCGGGCCAGACCTTCCAGGGCGTCGAACCGACGGCGACGATCCGCAGTGCCGCCGACAACGCCGTCATCGCGACGTTCACCCCGCCCCAGCTCGGCACCGAGACGGCCCTCGTCATCGTCGAGATCTATCTGCGCAACGGCGCGTGGAAGGCCCGCGCGGTGGGGCAGGGGTACGCGAACGGCCTGGCCGGCATCGCGACGGACTTCGGGGTGACGGTCGAGGAACCGGCCCCCGTCCCGACGCCGACCCCCACCCTCACGCGCGCGGTGGCCGCCACCCCGCCCCCC
>NZ_JBTYMC010000398.1:0-5283 GCF_054880855.1 Streptomyces sp. S6
TCGGCCGCGTACCGGGGGCCGAGGTCCGGCCGGTGGACGGCCAGCTCGGCCGCGATCTCGGCCTCGGCGGCGGGGGGACGGTGCACGGACGGGCTCCTCGGTGCGTGACGGTTGCTGCGAGCGGTTGCTGCGGGCGATACGGACGGAAGCGTACGGAGGGTGTCATGGCAGGTCGCGGGGGCGGTCATACTGGTCGTCCTTGCCCGAAACGGACCGCAGAGAACGAGTGGAACGCGTGCCTTACGACCCCCCGTCCGCCGACGCGTACGCCACCGCGCCGCTGCTCAACTGCCTCCTGCGGGAGGTCGCGACGCCGACGACCGCACCGGGCGTCCACCGTTTGCCCAGCGGACGGCTGTTGAGGGTGCGGGGCGTGCGCAGGCCCGGGGACCCCGAGCTGGTCGACGGCCCCGAGCTGGTCGGTGGCCCGGAGCCGGCCGGCAGTCCCGAGCCGGACGGCGGTCGTCACCTCGGGCCCGCTCAGCCCGACTCCGGCGGACCGGGCTCCGTCGCCTCTGCCCCGGCCCATCACCTCGGGCCTGCCGCTCCCGGCCCGGAAGGCTTCCGTCGCCTCGGGCCCGCGGCCTCCGACCCGGCCGGCTCCAGCCACCTCGGCCCCGCCTCGCCCACCCCCCACCCCCTCGACCACGCCGCCCTGGTCAAACTCGTCGCCGAGGAACTCCGCCTCCACACCGGCCTCGACAACCCCGAACTCCCCGCCGAGATGCTGGACAGCCGCGAGGCGGTCGCCGCGATCCTCGCCGCCCGCGCGCACACACCGGCGCCCGCCGACCTGT
The DNA here is from genome assembly GCF_054880855.1 of Streptomyces sp. S6. Lineage (NCBI taxonomy): Bacteria > Bacillati > Actinomycetota > Actinomycetes > Kitasatosporales > Streptomycetaceae > Streptomyces > Streptomyces sp. S6. The sequence goes on from NZ_JBTYMC010000398.1 coordinate 798, forward strand.
ACCGCCGCTCCGAGCAGTCCCTCGTCACCGGCCACCCCTTCCACCCCGCCCCCAAGGCACGCGGCGGCGGCCCGACGACGGCCTGGCTGCCGTACGCGCCCGAGGCGTACGCGGAGTTCCCGCTCACCCTCCTCGCCGTCCGCGAGGACCTCACCGTCGAGGAGGGCGACGTCTCCGCGCTGGACGCCCTCGGCGACGCCCCGCCCGGCTACCGCCTGCTCCCCGCGCACCCCTGGCAGCTCGAACTCCTCGGCGGGACGTTGCAGCAAGCGTTCTCTGAGAAACGGCTGATCCACCTCGGGACGACCGCCCCCACCGCCTGGCCGACCGCCGCGATCCGCACGGTCCACGACCCCGCCCGCGACCTCTTCCTCAAGTTCAGCCTGGACGTCCGTATCACCAACGACATCCGCCGCCTCTGGGCCCACGACCTGCGTAAACTCCGCCGCACCGACGAGGCCGCCGCCCGCGCCCTGCCCGGCAACTGGCTCAGTGACCGCGGCTACCGCACCGCCTCCTTCGCCTTCGAGGAACTCGCCGTCCTCGTCCGCGACGGCTTCGGCGACCTCGGCGCCACCCCGCTCCTGGCGGCGGGCCTCACCGAAGGCTTCGACGGCAGCCCCCTCGCCGCCACGACCGACCCCGAGGGCTGGTGGGAGGCGTACCTCAGGGCCGTCGTGCAACCCGCGGTAACCGCTTTCAGCGCGGGCGTCGTCCTCGAAGCGCACGCGCAGAACACGTTGGTGGCGGTGGACGGTGACGGCGTGCCGGTGAAAGCGCTGTACCGGGACGCGGAGGGCGTCAAGCTGCTGACGGACGTCGACCGGGCGGCCGGCTGGGAGCGGCTCGTGTACACGCTCGTCGTCAACCACCTCACCGAGGCGGCCGGCGCCCTCGCCGAACACCACCCCGGCTTCGACCCGTGGCCCGCCGTACGCGGGGAGTTCGCGCGCCACGACTTCCCCGAGGCGACGGCGCTGCTGTCGGCGCCGACACTCCCCGGCAAGACCAACCTCCTCCTGCGCTGGACGGGCGCGGACGGCGCGGACGCCCGCTACCTGCCCCTGCCCAACCCGCTGGCGGTGTCCTGACCTGCCTTAGGCTGGCCGGTGTGCTGCGCCAAGTGACTGCCGTCCGATACGTGACCCCCCTCAGGTCGGGCGGTTCCGTGCCCGGTGTCGTCGAGGCCGACGACCTCGGCACGTATGTCGTCAAGTTCACCGGCTCCGCGCAGGGACGTAAGGCGCTGGTCGCCGAGGTGATCGTCGGCGAGCTGGCGCGGGCACTGGGACTACGGTTCCCGGAACTGGTACTGGTGCACTTCGATCCCCTGATCGCGGACGACGAACCGCACCAGGAGGTCCGCGACCTGCACGCGGCCAGCGCCGGGCTCAACCTCGGGATGGACTACCTGCCGGGCGCGCGCGACTTCACCCCGGACGTGGCGAAAGCGTTTGCCGTCGATTCTCTGGAGGCCGGGCGTGTCGTCTGGCTCGACGCCCTCACCGTCAACGTCGACCGGACGGTCCACAGCTCCAACCTGATGGTCTGGCCCACCCTCGGCGTCACCCCGCCCCGCCTCTGGCTCATCGACCACGGCGCCGCCCTCGTCTTCCACCACCGCTGGGACACCTCCGCACCCGAGAAGGCGTACGACTTCCGCCACCACGCCCTCGGCTCCTACGCCCCCGACACGCGCGCCGCCGACGCCGAACTCGCCCCGAAAGTCACCGAGGAGCTGCTGCGGGCGGTCGTCGCCGAGGTCCCCGACGCCTGGCTCACCGAGGACTTCGCCACCCCCGCCGAGGCCCGCGAGGCGTACGTCGCCTACCTGCTCGCCCGCGTCCGCGCCTCCCGGGAGTGGCTCCCCACCGACTTCCCGGCGCGGGAGGAACTCGCCGCCGAGAACGCCCTGCGCGCGACGCGCAGCCGGCAAGGACGGCCCGCGTGGCTCAAGCAGGTCCCCGACCTGCACGGCAAGCCCGCGGCCCAACAGGATTGGTCGGTGCACCTCGGATGAGTGGCCGCGTCGAGATCGAGTACTGCACGCAATGCCGGTGGCTGCCGCGCGCGGCGTGGCTCGCGCAGGAGCTGCTGACCACGTTCGAGGCGGAGTTGACGGAACTCGCGCTGAAGCCGGGTACGGGCGGGGTGTTCATCGTCCGGGCGAACGACGAGGTCGTCTGGGACCGGCGTGAACACGGGTTCCCCGAGCCGACGGCCGTGAAGAAGGCCGTACGCGACCGAGTGGCCCCGGGGAAGACCCTGGGCCACTCGGAGCGCTCAAAGCCCTTGTGAGGCTCAGCCCTTGAGCTGTTCGTACGCGGGCAGCGTCAGGAAGTCCGCGTAGTTGTCGTCCAAGGCGACCTGGAGCAGCAGGTCGTGCGCCTGCTGCCAGTGACCGGAGTCGAAGGCGTCCTCGCCCAACTCGGCCTTGAGGGCGGCGAGTTCACCGGCGGCGATCTCACGGACCAGCTCCGGCGTCGCCTTCTGGCCGTTCTCGAACTCCACGCCCGCGTCGATCCACTGCCAGATCTGGGAGCGGGAGATCTCGGCGGTCGCCGCGTCCTCCATCAGGTTGAAGATGGCGACCGCGCCGAGCCCGCGCAGCCACGCCTCGATGTAACGGACGCCCACCTGGACGGCGTTGACGAGACCGTCGTACGTCGGCCGCGCGTCGAGGGAGTCGATCGCGATCAGGTCGGCGGCCTCGACGTGGACGTCCTCGCGGAGGCGGTCCTTCTGGTTCGGCTTCTCGCCGAGGACCTTGTCGAAGGACTCCAGGGCGATCGGGACCAGGTCGGGGTGGGCGACCCAGGAGCCGTCGAAACCGTCGTTCGCCTCACGGTCCTTGTCCGCGCGGACCTTCTCGAACGCGACCTTGTTGACCTCCGCGTCCCGGCGGGACGGGATGAACGCGGCCATGCCGCCGATCGCGTGCGCGCCGCGCTTGTGGCAGGTGCGGACGAGGAGTTCGGTGTACGCGCGCATGAACGGGGCCGTCATCGTGACCAGGTTGCGGTCCGGGAGGATGAACTTGGCGCCGCCGTCACGGAAGTTCTTCACGATGGAGAACAGGTAGTCCCAGCGGCCCGCGTTCAACCCCGAGGCGTGGTCGCGGAGTTCGTAGAGGATCTCCTCCATCTCGTAGGCCGCGGTGATGGTCTCGATCAGGACGGTCGCGCGGATCGTGCCCTGCGGGATGCCGACGTAGTCCTGGGCGAAGACGAACACCTCGTTCCACAGGCGGGCTTCGAGGTGCGACTCGGTCTTCGGGAGGTAGAAGTACGGGCCCTTGCCGAGGTCGAGGAGGCGCTGCGCGTTGTGGAAGAAGTACAGGCCGAAGTCGACGAAGGCGCCCGGGACTTGGCTGCCGTCCGCGTCGACCAGGTGGCGCTCGTTCAGGTGCCAGCCGCGCGGGCGCATGACGACGGTGGCGAGTTCGGCGTCCGGGCGCAGGGCGTACGACTTGCCGGTGCGCTCGTCCGTGAAGTCGATGTTCCGGGTGTAGGCGTCGGACAGGTTCAGCTGGCCGAGGACCACGTTCTCCCACGTCGGCGCGGAGGCGTCCTCGAAGTCCGCGAGCCAGATCCTCGCGCCCGAGTTGAGGGCGTTGATCGTCATCTTGCGGTCGGTGGGGCCGGTGATCTCGACCCGGCGGTCGTCCAGGGCGGCCGGGGAGGGGGCGACGCGCCAGGAGTCGTCGGCGCGGATCGCGGCCGTCTCCGGGAGGAAGTCCAGCGTGGAGGTGCGGGCGATCTCGGCGCGGCGCTCGGCGCGGCGGGCCAGGAGTTCGGCGCGGCGCGGGGTGAACCGCTTGTGCAACTCCGCCACGAACGCGAGTGCCTCGTCCGTCAGGACCTCCTCCTGCCGGGGCAGCGGCTCGGCGTCGACGAGGGTCAGTGCGGACATGAGCGGTCACTTCCTTCGCGGAGGGGCGGCTCTCGGGTGGCGGAGAGCTCGTCGTGGAAATGGATACTAGTTTCCTCATCGTGGAAGTTCAATGGTTCTCTGGGGTGGCGGGTGGGCCGGGGTCATTCCAGCCGCCTCAGATCCGCCTCCACGTCGATGTCGTACGCCTCGGCCACGTCCCCGCACTCCACGAGCCGCACCTCGTGCGCCCTGAGATACCCCCGCGCCCCCTGATCCCCCGTCGCCGCCCGCGCGACCCCCGCCCAGTGCGCCGCGCCGAACAGCACGGGATGGCCGCGTACCCCGTCGTACGCGGCCGACGCCAGGGTGTCCACCCCCTCGAACGCCTCCAGCACCCGCCGCACCGCCTCGGGTCCGATCCCCGGCTGGTCCACGAGCGACACCAGCACGGCCCGCGCGTCCGTCGCCGCGACCGACGCCAGACCGGCCCGCAGCGACGACCCCATGCCCTCCGCCCACCCGGCGTTCTCCACGACCGCGCAGCCCTCCAGCCGGGCCGTCTCCCGGACGGTGTCGGCGGCGGCGCCCAGCACGACGTGCACGCGCGCGAGGC
>NZ_JBTYMC010000399.1:0-5243 GCF_054880855.1 Streptomyces sp. S6
AGGACGACCCGGTCCGCCGACTCCCGTGTCCCGTCGGCGAGTTCGAGGCCGCCCTCGGCGGGGCGGACCGCCCGGACCGGGACGCCCTGGCGCAGGGCGACGCGGTGGGCGTCGTACCAGTCGGCGGGGCGCAGCAGGATCTGCGCGCGGTCCGCCTTGCCGAGCAGGACGTCCTTGCTGAGCGGGGGACGGTCGTAGGGCAGGCCCGGCTCGGCGGAGTACAGGGTGAGTTCGCCGTCGTACCCCCGCTCGCGCAGGGCCGCGCAGGTGGAGACGGCGGCGAGGCCCGCGCCCACCACGGCGATGTGTTTCACGCGTCGGTCCCGGGGTGCAGCCAGACGCCGCCGTCGCGGACCTCGACGCGGTGCGTGCGCTGGGCGAGGGTGGCCGGCATGCACTGCGGCTCACCGGACTTCAGGCAGAACCGGGCGCTGTGCAGGGGGCATTCGACCTCACCGTCCTCGATCCAGCCCTCCGCCAGGGACGCCTGGCCGTGCGTGCAGGTGTCGTCGAGGGCGAAGTAGGCGCCGCCGTCGTGGAAGACGGCGATGGCGTCGCCGTGGCCGGTCTCCTCGGCGGGGACCCGCAGCGCCTCGCCCTCCTCGATGCCGCCCACCTCGGCGACGCGGATACCGGTGCTCGTCGTACTCATGCGTTGTCCTTCTCGTGCCAGGCGGGCGTGTTCATCAGGTCGCGCCAGCGGGCGTAGAAGCCGCGGGCGGCGCCGTCGCTGTAGAGGCGTCCGGTGGTGCCGGGGTGGATGCCGTCGTCCTCCTCAAGTCCCAGCCCCATCTGGTAGTTGAGGGTCATCGAGCCGGACACGAAGCCGTGCGCGGTGGCCTGGACCTCGCTCCAGTTCTCGCCGTCGTCCTGCTCGAAGATCCCGGTGGGCCCGAACGTCCGCAGGTTGTACAGGCGTTGGGCGTCCTTCACCTCGTCCGGCATCGACCTGTCGACGAGCGTCCAGGCCCAGACCTCCATGCGGTCGGGCCCCTTGGGGTGCCAGACGCGGATCGAGCCGTTGACGGGGAGGTAGGAGAAGTTCGGGAAGACCGTCGCGTGACCCGTCGTCATCGGGCCCTCGACGCGGGCGTCACCGAGGCGTTCGCGCAGCGCGTCGTAGTCGTACCAGTCGTGCACGACCCGGTCGTCGAAGCGGCTCTTGGGGTGCGTGGGGAAACCGGCGCCGTGCCCGAGCGGGTCGGTGTACTGGCGGCCCGGCGTCCGCACGATGTCCGTCCGCGGGCCCTTGCCGGTGGGGGACATGACCATCAGCGCGGAGGCGTGCGAGATGTTGACGTGGTACCAGTCGGAGGCGAACTGCTCGGCGGCGAGCTTCCAGTTGCCCTCCAGGACCCACTTGTGGACCCCGCCGACCACCTCGGTGCCCTCCGGGTCGCGGTCCAGCATCGCGTCCAGGTACCAGGTCATCCCGCCCAGCGCCGCGGTGAGCGGCGGCGCCTCGGGGTTCCACGTCCCGAACACCAGCCCCTTGTACGTCTCGACCCGCGCGACCTCGACGAGCCCCCACCGCTCCCGGTCGAAGTGCGCCGGGTAGTCCTCCTCGTTGGGGACGCCCACGAGCTTCCCCGACGTGTCGTAGGACCAGCCGTGATAGCTGCACGTGAACGCCTTCGTGGCGCCCGCGTCCGCGCGGCACACCCGCATCCCGCGGTGCCGGCACGCGTTCAGGAACGCCCGCAGCTTGCGGTCCCGGCCCAGCGCGACGATCACCGGGTCCTCGCCCATGTACGTCGTGAAGAAGTCACCAGGCTTGGTGAACTGGCTCTCGTGCGCGAGGAAGAGCCAGCTCGGCGCGAAGACGCGGCGCAGCTCCTGCCGGTACACGGCCGGGTCGGCGAAGATCGTGCGGTCGACGAGTCCGTCGTCGAGGTCGAAGTACGCGCCGGCGTCGACCGGCGGCGGGGATCCGGGGGGAAACTGCTGCATGCCCCCAGCAGACGCCACCCGGCGGGGGGCGGCCCAGCGCCCGTTCCGTGGTGCGGCACACGCCGTGCCGCCGACCCCTTTTCCACCCAGTGAAAAGGGGTCCTGCCTGCGCGGACGCGTCCGGCGGGACCGGTCCTGCGGGCATGCGCACCAGACGTTTACAAGCGCCGCGTGTGTCTCATAGGTTGGACGGGCGTCCACTTCAATGGTCGCCAGGTGCTTCCTCTGGAGTCCCCCATGCCTGCTCCCTCCGCTTCCGCCCACCCCGCGCCCGACCAGCAGACCGCGGTCGACAAGGCGCTGGTCCTCCTCAAGTCCCTCGCCCAGGAGGACGGGGACATCGGCGTCAGCGAACTGGCCCGCCGCGCCCGCCTCACCAAGTCCACCGCCTTCCGCCTGCTCGGCATCCTCCAGCGCAACGAGCTCGTGGAGCGGGTCGGGAGCAACTACCGGCTGGGCACCGAGCTCTACGACATGGGCAACCGCGTGTACGGCCCCACCCCGCAGCTCCTCCAGGAACGGCTCCTGCCCTACCTCGCCGACCTGTACGAGCTGACGCACGAAACCGTTCACCTGGCCGTGCTGCGCGGCACCGAGATCGTCTACGTCAACAAGATCCACGGCCACCGCACGACCCGCTCGCCCTCCCGGATCGGCGCCCGGCTGCCCGCCTACTGCACCGGCGTCGGCAAAGCGCTCCTCGCCTTCGACCACGACGCCGCCGAGGCCGCCGTCGCCGCGGGCCTTCCCGCGCGCACCGAGTACACCCTCTCCGACCCCGAGCGGCTCCGCGCCGACCTCGGCCGCATCCGCCGCGAGGGCATCGCCTACGACCGCCAGGAGGTCACCCTCGGCCTCACCTGCGTCGCCGTCCCCATCATGGGGCCCGCCGGACGCCCGGTCGCCGCCCTCTCCGTCGCCGGCGCCGACCACCGCTTCGACCCCACCCGCTATGCCCCCGCCCTGCGCCGCGTGGCCTACGCCGCGGCCCGCACCCTCACCGGCCGTCCCGCCGCCTGACGGGTGCTCAGCGCCGTCCGCCGCCGTACGGGACGCTCCGCACGACATGCACGACGCTCTCCCCGTCCAGTGACTGGTACACGTGCGGCCGGTCGCCCGGGTAGCGCACCGAGTCGCCCGTCGACAGCTCCACCGGGCTGTCGGCGGGACCCACCCGGACCCGGCCGCTCACCACGTACAGGTGCTCCAGCGTGCCCACCGGATGCCCGTCGGACGCCCCGCTCGCGTCGGCGGGGACCCGCACCAGGAAGTTCTCGACGACACCCGAGCCGTACACCTGGCCGAGCGCCCGCGACTCGTACCCGGTCGCCCGCTCCCACAGCACCTCGGCGCTCCGCTGCACGGTGACCGCCTGCTGCCGCTCGGCCACCAGCCGCGTCACCGGCACCCGCAGGGCCCGTGCTATCGCGAACAGCGTGTCGACCGTCGGGTTGCCCGTGCCCTGCTCCAGCCGCGACAGCGTCTGCTTCGCGAGCCCCGCCTGCCGCGCCAGCTCGGCCAGGGACAGGCCGCGCCGCTCCCTGAGCAGCCGGACGTTGTGCGACACCATCGCGTTTCCTGAGGACACCCGACCACTTTAAGCACCCGGCACAGCCTGTGACCCCCGGCCGGTGCCCGCTGTGCCGCGCAGCGGAACACGGGCTGGGGAACGCCCCCCGCTCCGGGTGAACGTGACTGCGTGCTAGCTGCAACCGCCATCTCCCAGAGCGCCGCCGACCCGCTGTCCGGCCTGGTGCTGCGCGACGTCCCCGAGCCGACGCCGAAGCCCGGCTGGTCCCGGGTCCGCGTCGTGGCCTCCTCCCTCAACATGCACGACCTGTGGACCCTGAGGGGCGTCGGCCACCCGCCGGAGCGGCTCCCGATCGTCCTCGGCTGCGACGCCGCCGGCTACGACGACGACGGCAACGCCGTCATCGTCCACCCCGTCCTCGGCGACCCCGACGCCGGGCGCGGAGACGAGACCCTCGACCCGGACCGGGCGCTGCTGTCCGAGCGGCACGACGGGGCCTTCGCCGAGTACCTGACCGTCCCCACCCGCAACCTCGTGCCGAAACCGGAGTGGCTCTCCTTCGACGAGGCCGCCTGCCTGCCCGTCGCCTGGACGACCGCCTACCGCATGCTGTTCACACAGGCCCGGATCACCGCCGGGGACCGGGTCCTCGTGCAGGGCGCCGGCGGCGGCGTCGCCTCCGCGGCGATCCGGCTGGCCGTCGCCGCCGGGGCCGTCGTCTACGCCACCAGCCGCAGCGAGGCCAAACGCGCCGAGGCCCTCGCCTGGGGCGCCCGCGCCGCGCTCGCCACCGGGGAGCGGGTCCCGGAGCGGGTGGACGTCGTCATCGAGACCGTCGGCGAGGCGACCTGGTCGCACTCCCTGAAGTCCCTGCGCCCCGGCGGCGCGGTCGTCGTCGCCGGCGCCACCAGCGGCACCAACCCGCCCGCCGACCTCGGCCGGATCTTCTACCTCCAGCAGCGGATCCTCGGCTCCACCGGCTGCACCCGCGCCGAACTCGTCGCGATGCTCCGCATGATGGAGGCGACCGGCACCCGGCCCGTGATCGACCGGGCCCTCCCGCTGTCCGGGATCCACCAGGGCTTCCAGCTCATGATCGACGGCGGGCTCACCGGAAAGCTCGTCATCAACCCGCCGGCCTCCGGCAGTTAAGGGAGCCCCCGCCATGACCGCAGCCGCCGTGGGGCTCTCCCACTCGCCGCTCATCGGGAAGAACGACCCCGCGCCCGACGTCCTCGTCCGCGTCGAGAGGGCCGTCGAGGAAGCACGCCGCTTCGTGCGGGACTTCGACCCCGAACTCGTCGTGCTGTACGCGCCCGACCACTACAACGGCTTCTTCTACAAGGAGATGCCCCCCTTCTGCCTCGCCACCGAGGCCCACGCGGTCGGTGACTTCGGCACCCCGGCGGGCCCCCTGTCCGTCGACACGGCCGCCGCCAAGGCCCTCGCCCAGGGCGTCCTGGACCGGGGCGTCGACCTCACCGTCTCCGCCCGCATGACCGTCGACCACGGCTTCGCGCAACCCCTCGACGTCCTCTTCGACGGCATCGACCGCGTCCCCGTCGTCCCCGTCTTCGTCAACGGCGTCGCCACCCCGCTCGGCCCGGTCGGCCGCATCCGCGCGCTGGGCACGGCACTGGGGGAGGCCGCGGCCGAACTCGACCGGCGCGTGCTGTTCCTCGCCTCCGGCGGCCTCTCCCACGACCCGCCGGTCCCCGTCCTCGACGGCGCCCCGCCGCGCGTCGCCGACGCCCTCATCGAG
>NZ_JBTYMC010000400.1:0-5220 GCF_054880855.1 Streptomyces sp. S6
GGGTCTGTAGTCGGTACGTCCCAGAAGAAACGTGCGCCGCAGGTGGACGTGCGGCCGGACGCCGTCCGGCGTGTGGTGGTCTCCGTGTCGATGCCGGTGCTGGTGCGCCGCCGGCCGGGGGTCCCGCGCCGGTGGTGGGTCGCCGTCGCGGCCGTGGTGTTCCAGCTGGCCCTCGGGTCCGTGTACGCGTGGAGCGTGTTCGGCCGGGCGCTCAGGGAGCCCGGTTCGGCGTTCGCGTACGACGCGACGCGGGCGGCCCTCCCGTTCAGCGTCGCCGTCGGGATGGTCTTCGTCGGGACCTGGTGCGGCGGGCGGCTCCAGGAGCGGCACGGTTCCCGGGTGACGGCGATGACCGGGGCGGCCGTCTACTCGGCGGGCATCGTCGCCTGCTCCCTCGCCCGGGACGCGGCCGACCTGTGGATCCTCGTCCTGTGCTACGGCGTCGTCTCCGGGGTGGGCCTCGGTATCGGGTACATCGTGCCGACGGCGCTGCTCCAGAAGTGGTTCCCGGACAAGCGGGGCCTGATCACCGGGGTCAGTGTCGGCGGCTTCGGCCTCGGGCCGGTCCTGGGAGCGCCGGTGATGGCGGCCCTCGTCCACCGCTACGAGCACGTCCCCACGCAGGCGTTCCTGCCGATCGGCCTGCTCTGCGCGGCGATGACCATCCCGACGGCCTGGCTGTTCGTCAACCCGCCCGCGAGCTCCCCGTCCGTCGTGGTCGGCGGCTCCACCGGCCCCTCCTTCACCGGGCGCGAGGCCCTGCGCAGCCGCGAGTGGTACCTCCTCGCGACGATCCTGTTCGCCAGCTCCCTCGCCGGGATCAGCCTCGTCAGCGTCCTCGCACCCGCCGCGCACTCCGTCGCCGGATACGACACCGGATCCGCGGCGGCGCTGACGGCGGCGGCCGGGGTCTTCAACGGCGTCGGGCGCCCCCTGTTCGGCGCGGTGTCCGAACGGGCGGGCCGCATGCGGACGTTCGCCGTCCTCCTGCTGATCCAGGGCCTGTGCCTCATCGCCCTCCCCTGGGCCACCGACCCCGCCCTCTTCGCGGCCCTCGTCTGCGCGGTCAGCCTCGCCAACGGCGGCGGTTTCGGCACCATGCCCGCCACCGCCGGAGATTTCTTCGGCGTCGCCCACATCGGCGCCGTCTACGGCCCGATGCTCGTCTCCTGGAGCCTCGCCGGCGTCATCGGCCCCCTCACCACCGCCCACCTCGCGGCGAGCGGGTACGGGACGGCGTTCGTGACGGTCGGCGCGGTGACGCTCGCGGCCGTGATCCTGACGGCCGTCACCAGGCCGCCGGTGAGGTGACGCGGCGGGCGGCCCGGACACCGGGGAGGCCGACGGCGTGCCGGGGCGCCGCCTCGGCCGTCCGCGCGGCGCCTGCGGGTGGCCGTGTGTCCGGGGCGCCGCCCTCAGATCACCGCCCGCACCGCCTTCTCGAACCCCTCCACATGACGGCGTGCCAGCTCCGCCGCGCGCTCCGGCTCGCCCACCACGATCGCCTCGATCAGCGGGCCGTGTTCGCCGACGTGGCCCGCCATGTCGGAGAGGCGGTCGATGAACAGGCACCAGATGCGGGTGGCGAGGTTGTCGTACTGGACGAGGGTGTCCTCCAGGTACGGGTTGTGCGTGGTGGCGTAGACCGCGCGGTGCACCTGGAGGTCGAGGTGGAGGAGGTCGGCGGGGTTCTGGTGGTGGATGCCGGTGCTTCTCAGCGTGTCGCAGAGCGAGGTGAGGGTCTCGCGGTCCGCTGCGGTGGCGCGGCGGGCGGCCTGGGCGGCGGCCAGCGGTTCGAGTTCCTGGCGGACCTCGGAGACGTGGGCGAGGTCGGTGATGTTGACGTCGGTGGCGAACGTGCCGCGCCGGGGGTAGGTGGTGATCAGGCGCTCGTACTGGAGGCGCTTGAGGGCCTCGCGCAGAGGGGTGCGGCCGACGCCGAGGGACTGCGCGAGCTGCTCCTCGTTGATGGGGGCGCCGGGCCGGATCTCCAGCAGGACGAGCCGGTCGCGGACCGTGCGGTACGCCTGCTCCGCGAGGGACGGCTCCTCGGTCGCCGTCTGCTGCATGACTGCCCCCTTGACCGGTCCCGGTGAGCCCGCATACCTTACCGCAGAGCTTGATATATCAGTCGCGTACCAGTCGGTTCCCAGGATGGTGCACAGATGACCCTGTCACTCCCGCTCGCCGTACTCGACCCCGACGTCGCCACCGCCGTGGCCGCGGAACTGCACCGCCAGCAGTCGACGCTGGAGATGATCGCCTCCGAGAACTTCGCCCCCGCCGCCGTCCTGGAGGCCCAGGGCTCGGTGCTCACCAACAAGTACGCGGAGGGCTACCCGGGCCGCCGCTACTACGGCGGCTGCGAACACACCGACGTCATCGAGCAGTTGGCGATCGACCGGGTCAAGGCCCTGTTCGGCGCCGAACACGCCAACGTCCAGCCCCACTCGGGCGCCCAGGCCAACGCCGCCGCGATGTTCGCCCTGCTGAAGCCCGGCGACACGATCCTCGGCCTCGACCTCGCGCACGGCGGCCACCTCACCCACGGCATGCGCCTCAACTACTCCGGCAAGCTGTACGACGTCGTCCCCTACCACGTCCGCGAGTCCGACCTGCGCATCGACATGGACGAGGTCGAGCGACTCGCCCTCGCGCACCGGCCGAAGCTGATCGTCGCCGGCTGGTCGGCCTACCCCCGGCACCTCGACTTCGCCGGGTTCCGGCGGATCGCGGACGCGGTGGACGCGTACCTGCTCGTCGACATGGCGCACTTCGCCGGGCTCGTCGCGGCGGGCCTGCACCCGAACCCCGTCCCGTACGCCGACGTCGTCACCACGACCACGCACAAGACGCTCGGGGGGCCGCGCGGCGGGGTGATTCTCACGCGGGCCGGCCTCGCGAAGAAGATCGACTCGGCGGTGTTCCCCGGGCAGCAGGGCGGTCCACTCGAACACGTCATAGCCGCCAAGGCAGTTGCGTTCAAGGTGGCCGCGAGCGAGGACTTCAGGGACCGGCAGCGGCGGACGCTTGAGGGGGCCCGGGTGCTCGCGGGGCGGCTGCTGTCCGACGACGTCGCGGAGGCCGGGATCACCGTGCTGACCGGAGGGACCGAGGTCCACCTCGTCCTGGTCGACCTGCGGAACTCGGAGTTGGACGGCAAGCAGGCGGAGGACCGGCTCCACCGGGTCGGGATCACCGTCAACCGCAACGCCGTTCCCTTCGACCCGCGTCCGCCGATGGTGTCGTCCGGGTTGCGCATCGGGACGCCGGCGCTGGCCACGCGCGGGTTCGGGAGGCCGGAGTTCAGAGAGGTCGCGGACATCGTGGCGGAGACGCTCAAGGGCGAGGCGCCGGAGGGTGAACTCCGAGACCGAGTCGCCAAGTTGGCCAACGCCTTCCCCTTGTACACAGACCTCGCCTGACCGAGCTGTACGGAGACCTGGCATGACCGAGGCCCCGCTCCCGGAGCACCCCGACTTCCTGTGGCGCAACCCCGACCCGAAACGCTCCTACGACGTCGTCATCGTCGGCGGCGGCGGACACGGCCTGGCCACCGCGCACTACCTCGCCGTCAACCACGGCATCACGAACGTCGCCGTCCTGGAGAAGGGCTGGCTCGCTGGCGGCAACATGGCCCGCAACACGACGATCATCCGCTCCAACTACCTGTGGGACGAGAGTGCGGCGATCTACGAGCACGCGCTGAAACTGTGGGAGCGGCTCCCGGGGGAGCTGGACTACGACTTCCTGTTCAGCCAGCGCGGCGTCCTCAACCTGGCGCACACCCTCCAGGACGTCCGTGAGGGCGTCCGGCGCGTCAACGCCAACCGGTTCAACGGAGTCGACGCCGAGTGGCTGGCTCCGGAGCAGGTCGCCGAGGTCTGCCCGATCGTCAACGTCTCCGCGAGCACCCGCTATCCGGTGCTCGGCGCGACCTATCAGCCCCGCGCCGGGATCGCCAAGCACGACCACGTCGCCTGGGCGCTGGCCCGCAGCGCCGACGCGCACGGCGTCGACCTGATCCAGGGCTGCGAGGTCACCGGCTTCGTCAAGGACGGCGACCGGGTCGTGGGCGTGGAGACCAGCCGGGGCCGGATCCTCGCCGGGAGCGTCGGCCTCGCGGCGGCCGGGCACAGCAGCGTCCTCGCGCAGCTCGCCGGGGTCCGTCTGCCCGTCCAGTCCCACCCCCTCCAGGCCCTCGTCTCCGAGCTGCACGAGCCGGTCCATCCGACCGTCGTCATGTCCAACCACGTCCACGTCTACGTGTCGCAGGCCCACAAGGGCGAGTTGGTGATGGGTGCGGGCGTCGACTCCTACAACGGGTACGGGCAGCGCGGGTCGTTCCATGTGATCGAGCGTCAGATGGCCGCCGCCGTCGAGCTGTTCCCCGTCTTCGCCCGCGCGCACGTCCTGCGGACCTGGGGCGGCATCGTCGACGTCACCCCGGACGCCTCCCCGATCGTCGGCGTCACCCCGGTCGAGAACCTGTACGTCAACTGCGGCTGGGGGACCGGTGGTTTCAAGGCCACCCCGGCGGCCGGCTGGACCTTCGCGCACACCCTCGCCACCGGCCAACCCCACGCCCTGAACGCCCCGTTCGCGCTCGACCGGTTCACGACGGGCGCCCTGATCGACGAACACGGCGCCGCCGCCGTGGCCCACTGAGGAGGCACCGTGCTGCTGATCGACTGCCCCTGGTGCGGCCCGCGCGACGAGACCGAGTACCACTACGGCGGCCAGGCCCACGTCCCGTATCCGGACAGCCCCGGCGACCTGACGGACGCCGAGTGGGCCGAGTACGTCTTCTACCGGGACAACCCCAAGGGCCCCTTCGCGGAACGCTGGGTGCACGCCGCCGGCTGCCGCCGCTGGTTCAACGTCCTGCGCGACACCGCGAGCCACGAGGTCCTCACCGTCTACCGCCAGGGCGAGCCCCGCCCGGAAGGAACCCGATGACCGACCAGCCCTTCCGGCTCCCGCACGGCGGACGCATCGACCGCACCGCCACTCTCCGATTCACCTTGGACGGAAGGGAGTTGACCGGCCACCCCGGAGACACCCTCGCCTCCGCGATGCTCGCGAACGGCGTGACCGAGGTCGCCCCCTCCCTCTACCGGGGCCGCCCCCGAGGCATCGTCTCGGCGGGCGTCGAGGAGCCCAACGCCCTCATACAGCTGGCCGGTTCGTACTCCGAGGGCATGCTCCCGGCCACCACGA
>NZ_JBTYMC010000401.1:0-5161 GCF_054880855.1 Streptomyces sp. S6
GTGCGGTGGCAGCGCTGCTCGGGTCGGCCGCACTGGTCGGCGCCGTCGCCACCGGCATCGCGGACGGCTGGCTGGGCGTCCTCACCGGTGACCGCTGGGCGGAGGCCGGTGTGCTGGCGCTGGCGACACTGGCGATCAGCGCGGCGGTCGCCGGGCTGTCCGCACTGCTCGGGCGGGCCGGGGTCCCGCTGGCCGCCGCCACCTTCATGCTGATCGGCAACCCCTTCTCCGGCGCCTCCTCCGCCCCCCAGATGCTCCCCGCCCCGGCCGGCACCATCGGCCAGTGGCTCCCGCCCGGCGCCGGCGCGACCCTCCTGCGCTCGGTCTCCTTCTTCGACGGCGCCGCCGCCCTCACCCCCGCTCTCACCCTGACCTGGTGGGCGGTGATCGGCCTCGGCGCGGTGTTGCTGGGCTCGGCGCTGAAGGGGCGCGCAGCGGGGTCGCGGCGAGAGGTGAGCACGGCCCGCTGACGACCGCACACCGACGGCGCCGCCCTGACGCACCCGCGTCGCGCGGCGCCGCAGCCGTGTCCCCGGCCCGGTCGACAGCGATCACACCGGGCACGGTCAGCTCTACCGGGCGCAGCCGCCTTTCAGGGGCGCGGGGCTGTATCGATGTGCGACTCCGCCGCGTGGGCGCGAACGGCCACGACGCGCCCGCAGCCGCCGACGCACCGCACTCACCCCACCCCCGGCCCCCGATGCTCCGCCGCGATCCCGAACCGCTGCCGTTCGCGAGGAGCTGAAGCCACCTCGCGGACCGTCGAGACGGCGCTGATGACAGGCTCCTCCACCACCGCCGCGTCGAGCGCGTCGAGGCGCTCCAGATCGGCCGCCGAGACGAGCGCGACCAGGGGTTTCCCGTGGCGGGTCACGACGACGCGCTCGCCGCCGTAGACGACTCGGTTGATCAGGTCGGCGAGTTCAGCCCTGGCTTGCGTCACCGGAATCTCGTAGGCCATACCCCATTCTAACGTCACGTACGTCCTGTACATTTTTTACAGACACCGCCACGGACGCCGTCATGATGGAAGGGGCCCCATGTATCCGCCTGCCGCACGCCACGTCCTGCCCGAGTTCCACGAACGCACGAGCTACGGCAACCGCACGCTGGACCCCTACTCCAAGCTCCTGGAGGGACGGATCGTCTTTCTCGGCGCCCCGGTGGACAACACCTCGGCGAACGATGTGATGGCCCAGCTCATGCACCTGGAGCACCAGGCCCCGGACCAGGACATCTCGCTGTACATCAACTCCCCGGGCGGCTCGTTCACGGCGATGTCGGCGATCTACGACACGATGCGGTACGTCAGCTGCGACGTGGAGACGGTCTGCCTGGGCCAGGCCGGCCGGTCGGCGGCGGTCCTGCTGGCGGCGGGCACGCCGGGGAAGCGGTTCGCGCTGCCGGGCGCGCGGGTGATCGTCGGCCAGCCGGAGCCGGCGGGCGAGTTCGAGGGACAGGCCAGCGACCTCGCGATCGTGGCGGAGGAACTGACGCGCACCCGCGCCCTCCTGGAGGAGCTGCTCGTCCGCCACACGGGCCGCACCCCGGAGCAGGTGCGGGAGGACATCGAGCGGGACAAGGTCCTCGACGCGAGCGCGGCGGTGGAGTACGGCGTCGTCGACGGCGTACTCCCCGTCCGCCGGACGACCGGAAGGTGACGGCGGATGCTGCCGGAACTCCCGCCGCTGCCGGCGCTGACCCGCGCGGAAGCCGAGCTGATCGACCAGTACCTGGCGGCCGTCGACCTGCTGGGCCGGATCAACCCGAGCCGCGACGGCGACACCTACCGGGGCCTGCGGGCGGCCCAGGCGCTGGTGGCGAGGGCGACGGCGCTGCGTGACGCGCTGACGCTGATGCACCAGCGCGGCGAGCACGAGGTGCACGCCGAGACCCTCGCGAGGGCGCTGCGCGTCCTGGACGGCGAGCGCCGTACCGCGCGGGTAACCCTGCCGCCGCCCGCGAGTTGAGGCACAGGCACCCCCTGAAAGCACCCCGGGAAGCACAGAAGCACGCACGCGTGCCGCCTCTTCCCGCCACGCGCGCGTGCCTCCGCCCGTGCTCCCTCCCGGCGACGTACGGGGCTGTCGCGGGGTGCGTGAAGACGCACCGTCCGCGGCCGGTCGGTGAGCGGCGGGGGACGGCGTAGAACCGACCCCCGTTCGGCGTAACGAGGTTTCCCCCGGGCGGCCCTCCCGGGTTGCGCAGCCTGCGGATACGGGGTGCGGAACGGGGCATTCCCACCCTGATCGGCGGGTGCGCAGGTGACGGACACGTGACCGAGATCTGAACTGTTCACCCGAATGGCCCAGTCGTGAGTAAGGCCACAAATCCACGATTCCGCTGGGTATTTCGGTCACGGATGAGTCAAGATCCCTGACTGACGACAAGCCCCCGCCACAAGCGGCGGGGCGATCCGGGTGGACGCCGAGTCCTGCCGCCGCCCGGATGTACCGGTCGACAGGAGTGCATCGGCAGGAGTGGAGGACCCAGGCAGTACGGGTCGCCGGAGCGGTCACGCCATGACCGTGCCGAGCAGCCCTTGGGGTGAAGCCGTGGTGACACGGCCGGGCCAACTTCGCCAGCCCGAATCCGACAGGTCATCCTTCACAGGCGGTTGACGAAGGGTTGCGCATGACTGCGCTCAATCGTGTCCCGTCGATGATGGTCCGAGCCGGTACGGTCTCGGCTTTCGCACTGGCCGCCGTGGGCGGTTCCGTGGTCGTACCGGGCGTCGCCTCCGGCGCCGAGGCGGCCACCGTGTCGACGAAGGCGCTTCAGATCGCCGCGTCCAAGAAGGGCGCCCCGTACAAGTACGGCGCCGCCGGACCGAAGCGGTTCGACTGCTCGGGGCTCACGCAGTACGCGTTCAAGAAGGCGGGCAAGACCCTGCCGCGCACGGCGTCCCAGCAGTACAACAAGACCAAGCACATCTCCTCCGCGAGCCGACAGGCGGGGGATCTGGTCTTCTTCCACTCGGGCTCGAACGTCTACCACGTGGGCATATACGCGGGCGCCGGCAAGGTGTGGCACTCGCCGAAGACCGGTGACGTGGTCCGGCTCCAGAAGATCTGGACCAAGAGCGTCTGGTACGGCCGGGTCAAGTAGTCCCCGGACAGGACGGCCGGGCAGTGGCCGTCCAGGGCAGCTCGATGGAGACCGTCTTGCCGCCCTCCTGGGTGGGCCGCACCTTGAGCCGCCCGCCGCGTTCCGCCGTCAGTGAGCGGATGATCACCATCCCCCGGCCGTTGTCCTGTTGGACGGCGGCCGGGAGGCGTTTGGGGAACCGCGGGTGGCTGTCGGTGACGCCGACGCTGACCTGTTCGTCCCGGTCGAGGACGAGGTCGAGGGTGAAGGTCGGCGACTGCCCCAGGGTGTGCTGGACGGCGTTGGTGGCGAGTTCGGAGACGATGAGGCGGATGGTCTCGGCGAGGTCCGCGCCGGGCGGCAGGCCCCACTCCGCGAGCGTGCCCGCGGTGAAGGTGCGGGCCGCGGCGACCGACACGGGGTCGCTCGGCAGGGTGACGGATGCTTCCAGGTGGTCTGCCATGGCGACGTCGTCCCTTTCCCACGGGACCGGCGTCCGACACGAGGCGGATGGTTCGAGTACGGTCCCGGAACTGGTGCTTCACCGTCAGACTGCCATTTCCGCGACGTCCTGTGCGGCGATCCACCAAGATGTGCATATATCTGTCGCCCGAAGCGGTGAACTCTGCTACGGCAGATCGGATTCGGGCGGCATGTGAGAGGTAATGGGGAGTGAGGAGAAGGGCATGCAACACGGCCCCGCGGTGCGCCGCCGCAAACTGGGCGCGGAACTGCGCTCGTTACGCAATCGGGCCCGGCTGACGAGCGGTGAGGCGGCCCGGCTCGTCGGCTGGCACCAGTCGAAGGTGAGCCGGATCGAGACGGGCACCAGCAGTGCGAAACCGGCCGATGTGGAACTCCTGCTGGACGCCTACGGGGTGGGCGACGAGCGGCTCCGGGAGCTGATGCTCGTGCTCGCCGGCGCCGACGAGGCCGTCGGCCGGGACCACTGGTGGCACGCCTACCGGGGGGTACTGCCGCCCGCCTACCGGGACTTCATCAGCCTGGAGGCGCAGGCGAGCGCGATGCGCACGCTGGAGACGACCGTCGTCCCGGGGCTGCTCCAGACCCCCGAGTACGCCCGCGCGGTGACCCGGTCGGCGCTGGAGGGCGCGGACGAAGGGCAGTTGGACACGCTGGTGGAGGTGCGTCTGGCCCGCCAGGACGTACTGCGCGGGGATCCGCCGCTGCTGCTGAACGCCGTCCTGGACGAGGCGGTGCTGCGCCGCCAGGTGGGCGGGCCCGAGGTGATGGCGGCGCAGCTGGAACGGCTCCTTGAGGACGCGCGGCTCCCCCAAGTGAGGCTCCAGGTACTGCCGTTCACCGCAGGGTCGCATATCGGCCTCACCGGGCCTTTCGTCATCTTCTCGTTTTCGAGCGTTTCTGATCTGGATGTGGTCGTTCTCGACCACTTGACGAGTAGTCATCACCTTGAGGGGAAAGAAGACCTCCAGGCCTACTCGGAGGCTTTCACCAACCTTCAGATCCACGCCCTTTCACCCGAGGACTCGTTGGATTTCATCGCCGGGCTAGGTGACGGCGCGTAAGGAGGCACCCCCAATGACAGCACCGCCTCGGAACGTTCCTTCCGCAACCGCACTGCATATCGCTCGCTGGCTGCGCAGCAGTCACAGCACCGGAGCGAACAACTGCGTGGAGACCGCCCCGTATTCGGGTCTGCTCGCGGTACGCGACTCCAAGTCCCCCGCCGGCCCCGCACTGCTCTTCACCCCGGGGAGCTGGGCGGAGTTCACGTCGGCGTTCTGATCAGCCGATGCACGGCCGTGCCCGCCGACTCATGGTCGTGTCGCGTCGATCACCCGTACCGCGCGGTCCAGCTCCGCCCCGGAGAGGTCCGCGCGGGCGGTCAGCCGCAGCCGTGAGACGCCGTCGGGCACGGACGGGGGACGGAAACACCCCACGAAAAGCCCTTCCGCCCGGCAGTCCGCCGCCCAGCGGACGGCCGCCTCGGGGGAGGGAGCACGCACGGAGACGACCGCGGCGTCCGGACGCACCGCGTCCAGACCCGCGGCCGTCAGCCGCGCGTGCAGTTCCCCGGCCACCGCGCGCACCT
>NZ_JBTYMC010000402.1:0-5148 GCF_054880855.1 Streptomyces sp. S6
TAGGGGACGGCGCCGCTCTCGTTGTACGCGTTCGACGCGGCGATCATGCCCTCGCTGGTGGCCGTCGAGTCGCTGATGACGAGGTGGCTCCCGGACGGCAGCCCGGCCATCCCCACCGCTTCGTCACCGCACCGCTTCAGCGCATCCCGTAACGCCCACTCCTCAGCCCCGCCGAAACCGCCGGAGGCAGCCGCGGCGACCCCCGTCCGGTACGGCGCCGTGTCGAACCGTGTCGTCGGCCGGAACGCCGGCACACCCGCGAACACCCCGCGCCGCAGGGCCTGCGTGCCGACGCCGAACGCGGTCTGTACGCCGTATCCGGTGACCGTCACTTCACGCGTCATCCCGGGCGCCGCCCTTCTGGGCGGTACGCAGGTACGTGGTGAGTCGGCCGAGTGAGGTCAGCCCGGCGATGTCCTCGTCGGAGGGCTCGACGATCAGGCCGTACCGCTCTTCCACGACGTGCAGCAGCCATACCAACCCGAGGGAGTCCAGGACGAGTTCGGCGTCCTCGTGCAGGTCGTCGGGCAGGCCGGGGAAGACTTTGCGGTCGGCGAGCAGCTCCCGTACGGAGTCGGTGGTGACGGCCGTGCTCATGCCGTCGCACCCCGTCGGACGACGTCGGCGACGAGCCCGCCGAGGGTCAGCGTGGCCAGGGGTTCGATGTCGGTGTCGGGGATCTCGACACCGAACCGCGATTCGAGTCTCAGGGTGAGTTCGATCAGGCTCAGCGAGTCGACGTCCAGCCCGCCGACGGTCACCGGGCTGTCGTCCGTGATGCCGTCGCGGCTGGTCAGGATGTTCATCTCGTCGATGACCGAGGTCAGGACGAACTCGCGGATCTCGTCTTCAAGGGTCGACGTGCTCATGGTCAGTATCTCCAGAGAAGGGGGATTCGGGCTCATCCGGCGGAACGCAGCGCCTCGGCCCGCCGTACCAGCTTTCCGTTGGACGTGCGCGGCAGCGCGTCCAACAGCCGTACGACGCGCGGGACTTTGTAGTCGGCCAGCCGTTCGCGGCACCATCGCGACAGCTCCTCGGCGGACGGCCGCTGCGCGCCCGCGCGGACCGTGACGTACGCCTCGGTCACGTCCTCGTGGATCAGGACCGCCTGTTCGACGGCCGGGTGTTCGCGCAGGACGTTCTCCACCTCGGTGAGGTCCACCTTGAGTCCGCCGATGACGACGAGGGAGTCCGCGCGGCCCAGTACGCGCACCGCGCCGGTGGCGTCCAGCACGGCCCGGTCGCGGGTGTGGAGCCAGCCGTCGGTGTACTGGGGGCCGCCCGAGTCGAAGAGGTACGGCGACTCGTCGAGGGCGACGTCCAGTTCGCCCCGGTCGACGCGGACGACGACACCGGGTGCCGCCCGGCCGACCGAGGGGCGCAGGGTGCCGCCGACGTCGATGGCGACGATGCCGGTCTCCGTGGTCCCGTAGGCCTCGCCGACCCCGACGCCGTACCGCCGCGCGAAGTCGGCGGCGACCCTCGGGGGCATGATCTCGCCGCCGGAGACCGCGATCCGCAGGTCGGGGAGGGTGGCGGGATCGGTTGCGGCGGTGAGGAGTTCGTAGTGGGCCGGTACCCCGAACACGGCGGTGACCCGGTGTTCCTGTGCGGTGCGCAGGATGTCGCGGGCGAAGACGCGGGGTGCGAAGACGACGGAGACGCCGGCGGCCAGGGAGTGCAGGAGGCCGCCGATCAGGCCGAAGCTGTGCGCCGTCGAGCTGAGCAGCAGCAGCCGGTCTCCTTCGGCCGGCATGCCGGGGACGTCGGCGAACCTGTCGACCTCGGCGGCGAGCGACCGGCCGGTCCTGCCGATGACTTTGGGGCGTCCGGTGGAGCCGGAGCTGAACTGGACGAGGCGGTGGCCGGTGGTGGCGGCCAGGCCGGATCCGCGCCGTTCGGTGACGACCTCGTACGCGGACCGGAAGCCGAACGTGGCCCGGACGTTGGAGCCGGCGCTGACCATGAACTGTGGTCGGCAGGTGCCGCGGAGCGCGTCCACTTCCGGCGGTTTGAGCCGGAAGTCGAAGAGCAGCACCTGGGCGCCGAGCCGCCACAGGGCGAGCAGCACTTCGAGCTGGGTGAAGCTGGGCGGGGTCCGCAGCCCCACGGTGGAGCCCGGCCCGATGCCGAACCCGGCGAAGACGGCGGCCTGTTCGGCCACGCGCTCCTTCACATCGGCGCGGGTGAGGGTCTCCTGTCGGTGTGTCAGGCAGGGGAGGCGGTCGTCGTGCGCGTCGAACAGCCGCCGCACCAGATCGGCGAGGTCCGAGTCGAGTTCGCCCATCGGTCCTCAGACCTCCTTGCAGAACTCGCCGATGGGCAGCCCGACATGGCGCTTGTCGGCGGCCAGATAGCCGAGCAACTCGTCGCCCTGTCGCAGTTCGGTGACGTTGAGGACCTTCCCGCCGGGGCCGAGCACCCGTACGTGCCAGTCGTCCTGCACGGTCAGGCTGACCGGTCGGCCGTCCTCGGCGTGGGTGCGGATCTCAAGCAGCGGTCTGGATTCGAGTTTCGCCCGGCCGACGACGACGCGCCGGGTGCGTCCGTCGGCGCCGACGGCGAGCAGCGCGCTGCCCGAGCCGACCTCGCTGAGGTAGTGGGTGCGGTTGTCGGGGCCGAGCGTGTACGAGTGCAGGGCGCCCGCGTTGACCCGGAACGGCCTGGTCGGCATGTAGGGCAGGGGGTGGGTCTCACTGCAGCACAGCACGAAGCCGGAGGAGTAGGAGCCGACGAGGATGCCCTCGTCCTCCTCGAAGTGGGAGCAGGTGTCCACGCAGACCCGGTCGCCGAGGCCGACGTGCCGGATGCTCTCCACGGTGAGGGTGGACAGCTCCAGCTGGGGTGTCGTCGCCTCCAGCAGGCGGGCCAGCGCGAAGACTTCGTCGGCGCTGCGCGGGGTGAACAGGATGCCGTCCGAGCCGCGCTCCAGGACGTCGAAGACGATGGACGCCTCCTCCAGGCCGTCGACGACGGTGACGAGCTTGCCCTCGGCGGACTCGGCGGCGGCGAGCACGATCTCCAGCGGGATCTTGGTCGGGTCGGCGAAGTGGATGACCGTGTGGGGCAGGGCCATGGCTCCCGCGCACGACAGTCTCAGGGTGCGGTCGTCCCGTACGTCGATGAACCCGGAGACGGGGGTGCCGCGGGCGGCGGCGAGGGCGTCCAGTTCCTCCTGGGTGGAGAACTCCCGCAGGAGGATGTCGACTCCGGTGCCGGAGTGGGGCTTGGCGTCCTTCTCGGGGGTCTTGCCCTCCTTGTCGCCGGACTTCCTGGCGGCGGCCGGCGCCGTGTCCGCGGCCGGCGTTCCGCCTCCGGCGGCCAGGACCCGGGTGACGGTCGGGGGCAGGGTGGCGAGCAGTTCGGCGTCCGAGGCGACGACTCCGGCCATCCGGGCGTGGACGGCCGCGTCCACCACCGCCCGGAGCTGCGGGCGGGGAACTGCACGCAGGTCGATCCATGCGAACCTCATGCCACTCCTGCCACGATCGTCGAGTAACTGGTCATGCGCATGTCACCCATGATGCCGACGCCGCCGGTTCCGTCGCCGGCGTGGACGACCGCCGCGAGGCGGGCCACGAGGGCGGCGGGGTCGGCGGCGGAGAAGATCCGTCTGCCGACGGCCAGTCCCCGGCAGCCGGCGGCCATCACGGTGGCGCCGTACTCGACGAGGTCGGAGCCGTCGGGCGGGCCGCCCGCCGCGAGGACGGGAAGGGGACTGCCCGCCACCACCTCCGCCATCCGGTCGACCGGCAGGGCGACCGACGTCTTCACCATGTCCGCGCCCAGGTCGGCGGCGACGTTCGCCAGGTGTGCGAGGAGGGCGGGGTCGCGCGGGTTCTCGATCCGGGGGCCGCGCGGATACACCATCGCGATCAGGGGCATGCCCCACACGTCGCAGGACCGCGCCACCGCTCCGAGGTCGGCCAACTGCCTGGCCTCGGTGTCGGATCCGATGTTCACATGGACGCTGACCGCGTCCGCGCCGAGTGCCAGCGCCTCCTCCACATCGGCGACCAGCACCTTGGCGTGCACATCGGCGGAGCAGGCGGTGCTCGCGCTCAGGTGCACCACCAGCGCACAGCTCCTGAGGATGTCCGGTGCGAAGGAGCGGGCACGCCCCTTGTGGACGATGATCCCGTCGGCGCCGCCGGCCACCAGAGCGCGCAGCAGGTCGTCCCACTTGTCGGCGGGGACGATCGGGCCGTCCGAGACGCTGTGGTCGAGGGGGACGAAGAGATGCCGGTCATCGCCCGCGAGTGAAAGTCTTCTCAGCCGTAACCGCTTGCCCGAACTTGGCATGGGAATGGGGATTCTCCGTGGCTAAAAGTCGATGGTTTTAGAAATTTCAACTTTAGGAGCCACGAGCATTCTCGCGTGACCGACCGTTGGCAAGCCATGACGATCGGGAAATTTATATTCGACCCAGGGAATGTTTATTGACAACAGATCGACACGTCACAAGGGGTTGACGCGGCCCGGGCGTACTGTTCGCGAGGTCTATGCGCGTTGGGGCGATTCCTATTTCAAGGATTCGCTTTTCCCGTTCCCACCGCATAACCCGCACCATGCCCCTCCGCCTTCGCCCTGATCTCGCCGCCCTGAATACGCACGGCCCTCTCCGTCCCGTCGTCCGGCATCGCATCCAGCGTTCTCGCCACCACTCCCTCCTCGTCCAGCACGATCCGCACCCCCGGCAGGCCCCCCTCCCCGAACACCCTCCGCAGACACCCCACCAGGTCCGCGATCCGCAGCCGCACCAAGCGCCCCGTCTCCGCCGGGTCCGACGTCACCACCACGAACGTCACCCCCTCCCCCACCGACTCCCGCACCGCGCTCAACCGCCCCGCCCCGAGGACGACGACGACCCCGTCGCCCGCCAGGTCCACGGGTTCGCCGGTGAGTTCGTCCCGCAGCCCGGCGGGCGGCGTCCACGGCTCGCGCACCGGGGAGGCCGGCGTGACGTGGGCGAGGTGCGGTGGGGGTTCCTCGGCGGGGAAGGGCAGTTCGGCCAGGCGTTCCGCCGCCCGGCACAGGTCGAAGACGTCCGCGTCGGCGCCGTGCAGGTCCGGGTGGCGGTTCGCCGCGCCGTACGACGCGAGGATCGCCTCGCCCTTCGCGATCGTCACCCCGCCGACGGTGATG
>NZ_JBTYMC010000403.1:0-5139 GCF_054880855.1 Streptomyces sp. S6
CGCGGCGATCGCGGTGCTGCCGCGCGGGGGCGACGCCGGCCCCGCCTCGGCCGAGAACCCCGCCGCGAGCCCTGCCGAGAGATCCGTCGAGAGCCCCGTCGACACCCCGGCGATTCCCAAGAACGGTCAAGGCGGGTGAAGCCGCGCGGCCGTGCGTGGCAGGATCCCGGAGCATGAGCGCGTCGCCGGGAGTCCGTGGGCTGCGCGCCGCCGTGTTCGCGGCGGTGTGCGTGCTGCTGGCTGTCGGCGCGCACGCGGCGGCCGTGGGAGAGACGCCCTCGGCCGGTGCGCAAGGGCTCGGCTTCGGGGCCGTCTTCGTCGCCGGGTGGCTGCTCGGCGGGCGGGAGCGGGGGCTCGTCGCGATCGGCGGGGGGACACTGGCCGCGCAGGGCGGGCTGCACGCCGGGTTCGGGGCCGGGGAGCGGGGCGGGGGCGGGATGCCGGGCATGCGGATGCCGGTCCGGTACGACGCCGCGCACGACACCGTCGTCCACCGGGCCACCGTTCACCAAGGTGCCCTGCACCACAGCACCCCCCACACCCTCGCCGCGCACGTTCTCGCCGCGTTGCTCACCTCCTGGTGGCTGCGGCGGGGCGAGGTCGCGGTGTGGGGGCTGCTGCGGTGGGCCGGGGTGCTCGTGCCGGGGCTGGTGGCCTGGTGGCGGGGGCCCGTGGGGGTGGCCCGTAGTACTTCGGTGGTACGGCGGCGGTGGTGGCTGCCCGAGCCGTGCCGGGTGTCGCTGCGGCACGTGGTGCGGCGGAGGGGGCCGCCGGGGGCCGTGCTGCGCCTCGGCTGAAAGGAAACGACCACCCCTCCCGTACGGAGACCACCACCCCATGCACCGCACACGCACGCACCGCACACGCGCCGCGGCCCTCGCCGTCCTGCTCGCCGCAGGCGGAGTCCTCGCGGCGGCGGGTGCCGCGTCCGCGCACGTCACCGTCCATCCTGAGAGCTACCCCCGGGGAGCCACGGACGGGCTGCTCACGTTCCGCGTCCCCGACGAGGACGACAAGGCGAGTACCTCGCAGGTACAGGTCTTCCTGCCGACCGACCACCCGCTCCTCGGCGTGCTCGTCACCCCGCACGACGGGTGGACCCCCAAGGTCACCAGCACGAAGCTGAGGACACCGGTCAGGACGGACGACGGGACGATCACCGACGCCGTCTCCGAGATCACCTGGACCGGCGGGAAGATCGCCCCCGGGCAGTTCGAGGACTTCGACGTCGCCTTCGGACAGCTTCCCGAGGACGCCGCGAAACTCACCTTCAAAACCCTCCAGACGTACGACTCGGGGAAGGTCGTCCGGTGGATCGAGGCCGCCGGGCAGGGGGACGACGACCCCGAGAACCCGGCGCCGGTCCTGACCCTGACGTCCGCGAAGGACAGGGCGCCGGAGAAGGAAACGCCCGTCGCGAAGGCCGTCGGCCACGATTCCGCAGCCCGGGACCTGGGCGTCGCCGGGATCGCGCTGGGCGCGGTCGGGCTCGGCGCCGGAGGTTTCGCGGTGGCACGGGCGCGCTCGACACGGCCCGCATAGCGAGAAGGCCCGGACTCCCCCCGCGGGGTCCGGGCCGTTCCTCGTGCGGCGAGCGCCTCAGCGTGCCGCGAGCACCGGCCTGTCCTTGGCCGGGAGAGCCGCCACGATCGGCTCCGAGATCACGACGACGGGCACGGAGACGGGCTCGGCGACAGAGGCGACAGAGGCGACAGCGGTGACGGAGGCGGCACGGGCGTCACCGGCCTCCGCCTCCACCGACGTCTCGGCACCCCGCTCGCCGGCCGAGGCACCCGCCCCCGCCCCCGGCCGCGTCCGGAACAGCCACACCACGTCCCGCCCGAACGACCACACCAACGCGGCCAGCGACGTCCCCGCGATCGCCAGGTTCGCCGCGTACGGCAGCAGCTCGGAACCGGCCAGCAGCAGGCAGATGCCCTGCGTCGCGGCGACCGTCTTGCGGGCCATGCTGTGCGGCAGCGCGGAGTTCAGCCACGGCCAGACGTACGCGGCGGCGACGAACACGTACCGCATGGCCCCCATCAGCAGCACCCACGGCCCGAGCTGCGTGGCGACGTAGACGCTGAGGACGAGGATCAGGAACGCGTCGACCTCCATGTCGAAGCGCGCGCCCAGCGGCGTCGAGGTGTTCGTGCGGCGCGCGACCTTGCCGTCCACGCCGTCCAGGATCAGCGCGACGGCGGTGAGGCCGACCAGCAGCGTCACCGGCGGGGCCGACTCGAAGGAGTCGGCGACCAGGGCCGTCACCCCGCCGACCAGGACCGCGCGGCCCAGCGTGACGCGGTTGGCGGGGCCGAACGTGCGGATTCCCGAGCGGTGGCAGGCGCCGGACAGCAGGGCCCAGGTACCGAGGGCGAAGACGAGGCCGGTCGCCCAGCCCGCCGTGCCCATGCCGATCACCGAGCCCAGCAGGGCCAGCAACAGGAGCTGAGCGCCCGCTCCCAGAGCGGTCTCCTGCTGGACCAGCCTTGCCTCGTACGTGTTGTTCAGGGCCACCGCACATCCTCCGGCCGAGTGACAGAGTCGATCATCGCCGCGTACTGTGCGCGGCCTGTGCCACATCTCGGTACGTGAACCGGATGCCGATCGTTCAGGAGGTTTTCCATGAAGAGCGCCGCACGCGCGTTCTGGGTCCGTCGTCCGGGTGAGGGAGAGCTGCGCGAGACGGTGGTCCCCGAGCCCGGCGAGGGGGAGGTGCTGGTGCGGACCCTGTGGTCCGGGATCAGCCGGGGCACCGAGACGCTGGTGTTCGGCGGGAAGGTCCCCGAGAACCAGCACACGGCGATGCGCGCGCCGTTCCAGGAAGGAGACTTCCCGGCGCCCGTGAAGTACGGGTACCTCAATGTGGGCGAGGTCGAACAGGGGCCGGCGGACCTCGTCGGCAAGACCGTGTTCTGCCTGTATCCGCACCAGACCAGATATGTGGTCCCGGTCTCAAGTGTGATCGTCATACCGCCCCATGTCCCCGCCGAACGCGCCGTCCTCGCCGGCACCGTCGAAACCGCCGTCAACGCCCTCTGGGACGCCGCCCCCATGATCGGCGACCGGGTCGCGGTCGTCGGCGGCGGGATGGTCGGCTGCTCCGTCGCAGCCCTCCTAGCCCGCTTCCCCGGCGTCAAGGCGCAACTCGTCGACGCCGACCCCGCCCGCGCCGAGACCGCCGCGAAACTCGGCATCGACTTCGCGCTCCCGCAGGACGCGGCCGGCGACCTCGACCTCGTGATCCACGCCAGCGCCACCGAGGCCGGCCTCACCAAGGCCCTCGAACTCCTGCGCCCCGAGGGCACCGTCGTCGAACTCAGCTGGTACGGCGACCGCCGCATCGCCCTCCCGCTCGGCGAGGCGTTCCACTCCCGACGCCTCACCATCCGCAGCAGCCAGGTCGGCACCGTCTCCCCCGCGCGCGCGAGCCGCTCCTACGCCGACCGCCTCGCCCTCGCCCTCGACCTGCTCGCCGACCCGGCGCTGGACGCGCTGATCACCGGAGAGTGCGCGTTCGAGGAACTGCCCGAGGTCATGCCGAAGCTGGTCTCCGGGAAGATCCCGGCGCTGTGCCACCGGGTGCGCTACCCGTGTCCTTGACGCGCACGCGCGCCTGACCTGAGAAAAGAGTCAGAGGCCGCTGAACACGGGGAAGCGGCCAGCCGTACTACACGGCACGCCCCGGCGCGAGAATGCCGGGGACCAGACGTGCCGCACCTGGAGGGTCGTCCGTTGTTCAGTGTCACCGTCCGCGATCACATCATGATCGCCCACAGCTTCCGCGGCGAGGTCTTCGGACCCGCGCAGCGCCTGCACGGAGCGACGTTCCTCGTGGACGCCACGTTCCGCCGCGAACAGCTGGACGACGACAACATCGTCGTCGACATGGGACTCGCGAGCCAGGAACTGGGCGCCGTGGTCGCGGAACTGAACTACCGGAATCTGGACAACGAGCCGGATTTCGCCGGGGTGAACACATCCACCGAGTACCTCGCGAAGGTCGTCGCCGACCGCCTCGCCGAGCGGATCCACAAGGGCGCGCTCGGCGAGGGCGCCCGGGGCATCGCCGCCCTCTCGGTCACCCTGCACGAGTCGCACGTCGCCTGGGCGAGTTACGAGCGTGCCCTGTGACCGACACGACCATCGAGCGGACCCGGGTCCGGCTCGACAAGACGGCGCTGGCCTACGTGCCGAAGCAGCAGCCCGTCGTACGGAAGAACGGCGACCTCATCCCGATGTCCCTGCGCACCGTCCACTTCGTCCTGCCGGGCGGCGTCGACGACCCGAGCCGGCCCAGCGGCGGCAACGCCTACGACCGGCGGGTCTGCCTGGACCTGCCCGGCTTCGGCTGGCAGGTGCGCAAGCACCTCGCGGACGGCGACTGGCCCCGGCCCGCCGCCGGCGACCGTGAGGCGCTCGCCCGCACGCTGCGCGACCTCCCCGACGGGGCGGTCGTCCTGCTCGACGGGATCGTCGCCTGCGGAGTGCCCGAGGTGATCGTCCCCGAGGCGGAGCGGCTGCGGCTCGCCGTCCTCGTGCACCTGCCGCTCGGCGACGAGACGGGCCTCGCGCCCGAGGTCGCCGCCGAACTCGACGCCCTGGAGCGGACCGTGCTGCGCGCGGTGCCCGCCGTGATCGCCACCAGCGACTGGGCCGTCCGCCGGCTCGTCTCGCACCACGGCCTCGCCCCCGAGAAGGTGCACGTCGCCGCCCCCGGCGCGGACATCGCGCCCGTCGCGTCCGGCACCGACGGCGTCTCGCACCTCGTGTGCGTCGCCGCCGTCACCCCCCGCAAGGGCCAGCACCGCCTCGTCGAGGCCCTCGCCGCCGTCACCGAACTGCCCTGGACCTGCGACCTCGTCGGCGGCGTCGACCAGGACGTCGAGTACGTCGCCCACCTGCGCGAACTCATCGCCCGCCACGGCCTCCAGGACCGCCTCAAGCTCACCGGGCCGCGCTCCGGCGCCGCCCTCGACGCCAGCTACGCGTGCGCCGACCTGATGGTCCTCACGTCCTACGCCGAGACGTACGGCATGGCCGTCACCGAGGCCCTCGCGCGCGGCATCCCGGTCCTCGCCACCGACGTCGGCGGCGTCCCCGAGGCCGTCGGCCGCGCCCCCGACGGCGGCGTCCCCG
>NZ_JBTYMC010000404.1:0-5123 GCF_054880855.1 Streptomyces sp. S6
GCCCCGCGAAGCCGCTGCCCCGCGCGGGATCCCGTTCCGTCGGCAAGGTCAGGCAGGCAGCCGCCCCGGCACCACCTCCCCGCGCGGACACCCCTTCCCCTGCCGGGCGACCGGTTTGCGGCCCTCCCGCGCGGGGCGGCGGCGCGTCGGTTTCCGGATGGTTCGGGAGGTCATGGGCGTGTGGCCCGTGAGGGGTGGCGCGAGCCGGTCGGTCGGGCCCCCTGGGGCCGGTGCGGTCCGTATTCTCTGATCATGGCCGCACCCACCACCCCCGCTTCCGTCACGCGCGCGTACGCCCTCGTCGCCACCGACCTGGACGGCACGCTGCTCCGCGCCGACGACACCTTCTCGGACCGCTCGCTGAACGCCCTCCAGCGGGTCGTGGAGTCCGGCGCGCGGCACCTGGTGGTGACCGGCCGCCCGGCCCCCCGGGTACGCCCCCTGCTGGAGATCCTGCGCGGCCGTGGGCTCGCGGTGTGCGGCCAGGGAGCGCAGGTGTACGACGCCGGCGCCGACCGCCTCCTGTGGTCCGTCACGCTGGACCGCGAACTCGCGGAGACCGCGCTCGGCAAGATCGAGGCGGAGGTCGGGCAGGTGTACGCCGCCGTCGACCAGGACGGCGTGGACGGGCTGACGCTGATCGAGCCGGGCTACCTGATGCCGCACCCGACGCTCCCGGCGCTGCGCGTGGGCCGCCGCGAGGACCTGTGGTGCGAGCCGATCAGCAAGGTGCTCCTGCGTCACCCAGCGCTCACGGACGACGAGTTGGCGGCCACCGCGCGCGCGGCGGTCGGTTCGCTCGCCACCGTCACGATGTCGGGGCCCGGCACGGTCGAACTCCAGCCGAGCGGCGTCACGAAGGCCACCGGCCTGGCGCTGGCCGCCGAACGCCTCGGGGTCGCCCCGCAGGACACGGTCGCCTTCGGGGACATGCCGAACGACATCCCGATGTTCGAGTGGTCGGCCTATGGGGTCGCGATGGCGAACGCACACCCCGAACTCAAGGCGGTGGCCGACGAGGTGACCGGTTCGAACGAGGAGGACGGCGTGGCGACCGTTCTTGAACGGATGTTTCCGTAACGCGAGCCGTTAGGGAGCCCCGATCCGAAACCAGGGCTCCCACAGGGACGTTCACTTCCGGGAGGGCGTCCCGGAGGGACGGTCAGTACGCGCCGTACACGTTGTCGATCGACCCGTACACCGCCGCCGCGTAGTTGCACGCGGCGGTGATGTTCGCGACCGGGTCGTACGGGTCGTACGCGGTCCCGGCGACGTGGTACGCCCGGAAGGTCGGGTCGATCACCTGGAGCAGGCCCTTGGACGGCGTCCCGGCGGCGGCGTTGGAGTCCCAGTTGTTGACGGCCCAGGGGTTGCCGGAGGACTCGCGGATGATGTTGCGGTAGATGCCGTTGTAGCTGCCCGGGATGCCCTTCTGGGCCATGATCGCGAGGGATTCGCGGATCCAGCCGTCCAGGGTGTTCGGGTATCCGGCGACCGTGGACGACGTGGCGCCGGTGGCCGCGGAGGCGCTGGTCGCACCGGCGATCGGGAGGGCGAGCAGGACCGTACCGGTGGCGGCGACGGCGAGTACTCGGGCGAGACGCTTCTTGCGGATTGCAGGCATGGCGATGTTCCTCTCCGGCGCCTGCGAGGTGAGCTGTCGGGTTCGGGCGGGGAGGTGCCCGGCCGGGCCACCGGGGACGGTGACACGGCTTCACCCCTAGCCGTCCCGGAGCGTGTCCGGTGCGGCGTACTACCTGGGTCCCCCGCTCCTGCCGCACGCGAGTTCGTCGATGGAGTGGTGAGGGGCGGCGGCAGGATTAGGCGTCCGCCCGACCCGGCGGAACGTATGCGAGAGCACATGTCCGGAACAAGCGTCGGATTCACATCTCGTCCCTGTTGACATCTGTCTAAGGCGTATGGGGTGCTTGATCCTTTGCGATCGCCAAGTGTCAACTGGCCTGCGGGGGAAGGGTGGAGGGGTGGTGCGGGGAGAACGGGTGAAAAAAGTGCCCGTGACTCAACTCACGAAATAGCAATAGCGGCAAAATGGGGCACAAGGTATCCATGTGTGAATATGGCGTGTCTTATCGGTCGATCGGATGCATAGCAGGCGTGATCCGATAGCGCCCGTGCTGTAACCGTGGGGGCTATCGGTGATCGAAACGTGACCGGATACGCTGACTTGAGTGAGGGCAACGACCTATCGACAAACCGTGTAATCGCCAACAGTCGCCCGTGGGCAACAGCAGACAGGAGATCCCTCGTGACCGTCGTCGGGCCGTTCGGGCTGAGCGTGCGGGACCAGGCACTGGAAGCCGACGTCCAGGCCGGACTCTCGGCCGTCGAGGAGGGCCTGCTCGAAGCCACCAAGAGCGAGGTTCCCTTCATCACGGAGGCCGCGCAGCACCTCGTGCGCGCCGGGGGCAAACGTTTCCGGCCACTGCTGGTGATGCTGTCGGCCCAGTTCGGCGACCCGTACGCGCCCGGTGTGGTGCCGTCGGCCGTCGGTGTCGAACTCACCCACCTCGCCACCCTCTACCACGACGACGTCATGGACGAGGCCGAGGTGCGGCGCGGGGTCGCCAGCCCCAACGCCCGCTGGGGCAACTCCGTCGCCGTCCTCACGGGTGACTTCCTCTTCGCGCGCGCGTCCCAGATCCTCGCCGACCTCGGGCCCGAGGTCGTCCGCATCCAGGCCGAGGCGTTCGAACGGCTCGTCACCGGCCAGATCCTGGAGACCGCGGGCCCCACGGACGGCCGCGACCCCGTGGACCACTACCTCGACGTCCTCGCCGGCAAGACCGGCTCCCTCGTCGCCGTCTCCTGCCGCTTCGGGGCGATGACCTCGGGCGCCGACGAGACGGTCGTCGACGTCCTCACGCAGTACGGCGAGCGCCTCGGCGTCGCCTTCCAGCTCGCGGACGACGTCCTCGACATCGCCTCCGACTCCCACGAGTCGGGCAAGACCCCCGGCACGGACCTGCGCGAGGGCATCTCCACGCTCCCCGTCCTGCGCCTGCGCGAGCGCGCCGCCCGGCTCGGTCTCGCCGAGGACGTCGCCCTGTGCGAACTCCTCGACTCCGACCTCACCGACGACGCCCGGCACGCCGAGGCCCTCGCCGCCCTGCGCACCCACCCCGCCCTCGAACAGGCCCGCCGCGACACCGTCCGCTACGCCGAAGAGGCCCGCTCCGCCCTCTCCCCCCTCCCGGACTGCGACGCGAAGCTCGCCCTGGTGGAGATGTGCGACGCGGTGGTGCACCGGGCCGGCTAGGACCCGCACGGACGACGGGGTACGGACGGCGGCCCGCCGGCCTGCCCCGTCGTTCGCGTATCCGCAGCTCAAACCCCCTGTGCCGGCCCCGCCTCACCCCTCCCCGCAGCCGGGTACGACTCCGCGGACCCCTAGGGGACTACGGGAAACCGGAGTGGCGTGTCATACCGCAGGAGTACGCGGAGTTGACTCTGCGGGGTGACGCCGGTGACGGGTCCGGTTTGGTGTGATGGATGCAGAACGCAGGACCACGGCTCACCGATTCGGGTGAGAATGGCGGTCAGGGGTGGGGCGAGCACAGTGCCCACCGGCCGCCGACTTCGACGGAGGTAAGGCAGACATGGCACCGAACGCATCCGACGACCACCAGACCCCGACCGCCGTCACCGACGCCGACGAGGCGAGGTCCCGCCGCCGCAGGACGGCTGCGCGGTACGTCGTCCCGGTGTCGGTCGTGGGCATGGCCGCCGCCACCATCGGCCTGGTACCCGCCCTCGCCGACTCCGGCGACCCCGACCTCCCGCAGATAACCGCCCAGCAGCTCCTGGACAAGGTCGCCGCGTCGGACGTCCAGCAGCTCTCCGGCACCGTCAAGATCACGACCGACCTGGGCCTGCCGAACCTCGGCGGCCTGGAGAGCGGCCTCCTCTCCGGCGCGACCGGCTCCGCGGACGGCTCCTCCGCCGACCCCTCCACCAAGCTGACGGAGCTGGCCTCCGGCACACACACGCTGCGCGTGGCCACCGACGGCCCCGAGAAGCAGAAGCTCTCCCTCCTGGAGAACGCGGCGGAGTACAGCCTCGTCCACAACGGCAAGGACGTCTGGGGCTACGACAGCAAGTCGAACGAGGTCTACCACTCGACGCTCTCCGAGAAGGCCGGCAAGCAGTCGCAGGCCCCGGCGACCCCCAAGGACCTCACGGAAGAGACGCTGAAGGCCCTCGACCCCACGACGTCGGTGAAGGTCGACGGCACGGTCCACGTCGCGGGCCGCGACGCCTACAAACTGCTGGTGACGCCCAAGCAGTCCGGTACGACGGTCGGCGCGATCAGCATCGCCGTCGACGCCAAGACCGGTCTGCCCCTGAAGTTCACGCTCACCCCGAGGAGCGGCGGCGCGGCCGTCGTCGACGCCGGCTTCACCCAGGTCAGCTTCGACAAGCCGGCCGCCTCCACCTTCGACTTCACCCCGCCCAAGGGCGCGAAGGTCACCCAGGGCGAGCACCCGCGCGGCGACGAGGACAAGGGCGCCCCCGGCAGGAATCCGGCCGGGAAGGGCCTCGGCGAGGACCTCACGGGCCTGAACGTCCTGGGCAAGGGCTGGACCACGATCGCCACGTTCGACACGGGCACGGCAGGCACCGCCTCCTCGGGGCGCCCCGAGGCCGGCCCGTTCGGCGACTTCATCGACTCCTTCGGCGACAAGGTCTCCGGCGACTTCGGCAAGGGCACCGTCTTCTCCACCCGCCTGGTCAACGCCCTCGTCACCGACAGCGGCAAGGTCTACGTCGGCGCCGTCACGAAGGACGCCCTGGTGAAGGCCGCCGAGGGCAACTGAGTACGGTCTCACCAGGAGAACGGCCACCGCGCCGTCACCGGATCGGGGGAGCCATGCCACACCCGCCGACAGCACGGCCACCGGCGACGGAGCCGGGAGAGGGAGAGGAACCGGAACCGGGAGGGGAGCCGAGCCCCACAAGGGAGCCGAGCCCTGAAGAGGCACCGGCCTCGCGGTCCACGGGCCACCCCGCCCCGGCCTCCGGCGGAGCTTCACTGACGCCGGACCGCTCCAGCCTCGCCCCGGAACCGGCCCCGCTGCCGGCGGCCTCCGGCCGGGCCGCGTCGC
>NZ_JBTYMC010000405.1:0-5031 GCF_054880855.1 Streptomyces sp. S6
GTGGCCCCGCAGCCGGGTGAGGTGGTGGCCGCCGCGATCGCGCCGGCGGCCAGCCGGGCCAGGTCCGCGCCGGACGAGGCGGTGCCCACCCAGCCGGAGACGGGGTTCGCCAGGGAGACGATGTCCGAGGTCAGGGGCGCGTCGTGGGCGAGATGCCAACTGGCGTGGTCCCCGACGACGTTGACGACGGGGGAGTGGGCCCGGCGGGCATTGTGCAGGTTGGCGATGCCGTTGGCGAAGCCGGGGCCGAGGTGCAGCAGGGTCATCGCCGGGCGCCCCGAGATCCGGGCGTAGCCGTCGGCGGCGCCGGTGCACACGCCCTCGAAGAGACCGAGGACCGCCCGGGTGCCGGGTACCGAGTCCAACGCGGCGACCAGCGGCATCTCCGTGGTCCCCGGGTTGGCGAAACAGACGTCCACTCCGGCGGCGAGCGAGGTCTCGACGAGTGCCTCGGCCCCGGTCAGTGTGCCGGACCGGTTCGCCTGCCAGACGGCGGTGGCTTGGGACATGGAACTCCTCCGTGCGCTCTTCGCACCGTCTGTGCGCATGGTGCACAGCATTGGCATGATGCGGCTCCGCCGTCAACCCCCGGGGCGATCCGGCCCGTGCCATACGCTGAACACGTGAGCGGAACACGGAAAGTGACGGACGGCGTGGTGGACGGACGCGAGGAGAAGGCGAAACGCCCGAGCCAGCCGCCCTCGCAGACCCTGGTCCGGGGCCTTGCCGTACTGCGGACGGTCGCCCACCAGCCCCGCGGCCTGACCGTCGCCGAGATCGCCTCCCGGACCGGGCTGCACCGCACCGTCGTGCACCGCCTCGCCGGCACCCTCGCGGCCGAGGGCTTCCTGGCGAGGGACGCGGACGGCGCCTACGTCCCCGGCGGCGAACTGCACACCCTCGCCGGCACCTCGCGGCCCACGCTCGCGGAGTTCGTCCAGCCGCTGCTCCAGCAGCTCGCCGACCGGTACGGCGGCACGGCGGTCCTGTTCGTCCCGGAGCCGGACTGCGTCGTCGCCGTCGCCACGGCGGTGCCCCGGGACGCCGACTACCACCTCGCCTACCGCAAGGGCTCGCGCCAGCCGCTGGACCGAGGCGCCGCCCCCGTCGCGATCCAGGCCGGCCGGGCGCCCTCGGACGACGACTCGCCGGCCGTGCGCGAGACACGCGAGCGGGGCTGGGTCCTCAGCCATGGCGCGGTGGAGCCGGGAGCGCACGCGGTCGGCGCCCCGCTGGCCAGGGACGGGGACGTGCTGGACGCCTGCGTCATGTTCGTCTCGCACCGTCAGGATCGCGTCGAAGAAGCCACGCCGGAAGTGGTCTCCGCCGCGCGCACGGCCCGCGAGTTCCTGCTCGGACCGCGCTAGAACCGGCCCCAACGACCTTCGCCCCCACCGGAGTTCTCCGGTGGGGGCGACTTGTTTTCGTCCCCGCCGGGCCTTGACACCCGCCATCAGCGCCAACAGCATGTCCATTCAACAAACGTACACGGTGTACGACTATCGCACAGCGGTGAACTTTGGAGGCTGATGCGGATGACCAACCCTGATCGCACCACCCTGGCCCAGGGCAAGCTGTCCCTGATCGGCGTCCTCACCCAGTCCATCGGCTTCATGGGACCGGTGTTCTCGATCGCGGCCCTGCTGCCCCTGGTCGTGGGCCTGTCGGCCACCGGGCGCGGCGCGGGGACCGCCACCCCCCTCGCGATCGTCATCGCGGGCATCGGCGTCTGCGGAGTGGGCTGGATCGTGGCCCAGTACGCGAAACGCATCCACCTGTGCGGCTCGCTCTACGAATACGTCAGCGACAGCGCGGGACCCCGCGTCGGCGTGATCGCCGGCTGGCTCTACTACGGCGCCATGATGGTCCTCGGAGCCTCCACGTTCCTGGTCCTCGGTGGTCTCACCCAGACCTGGCTGCACAACTCCCTGTCCATGGACGTGCCCTGGTGGCCGCTCTCGCTGGGGTACGCCGTGCTCGTCGCCGCGCTCCTCGTCGTCGGCGTCCAGGTGTCCATCCGCGCGCAGCTCGCCCTCGCCCTGGTCACCATCGTCGTCGTCCTCGTCTTCTCCGTGGTGATCCTCTTCCAGGTGGGCGACCACGGGCAGAGCCTGTCCGCCGAGCCGTTCAACCCGTTCTCCGTGGGGCGCCTCGACCTGCTCTACGGCGTGCTGTACGGCATCAACATGTTCATCGGGTTCGAGTCGGCGGCCAACCTCGCGGAGGAGACGGCCGACCCCAAACGCCATGTGCCCCGGGCCGTCATGTGGTCGATCGCCATCGTCGGCGTCTACTACCTGGTCGTCGCCTACGCGCAGGACCTCGCCTTCGGCCTCGACGCGCAGGCGTGGAAGGCGAGCGTCTTCCCCCTGGAGGCCCTCGCCTCCGGCAAGGAGTACGGCTCCTCCGGCTTCGGCACCTTCATGGGCATCCTGATCATCCTCGACGTCCTCGCGGTGGCGATCGGTGTCGGCGTCGCCTCCAGCCGGGGCATGCTCTCCATGGCCCGCAGCGGCCGGCTCCCCGCGAAACTCGCCGAACTGCACCCGAGGTTCCGCACCCCGGTGTGGGGCGTGATGGTGATGGCGGCCCTGGCGTGCGTCGCGATCCTCACCGTGCGCCTGGGCGACGGCATCTTCTCGCGGGCCACCGCCGACCCCGGCGTCCTTCAGCCCCAGTGGTCCCCGGCGTTCAGCTGGATGGCCGGCTTCGGCGGCACGGGACTCGCGATGATGTACCTCGTCGTCGCGGGGCTCGGCGTGAAGGGCCTGTGGCCCCACGTCAGCCACGGGAAACTCCTCGTCGCCGGGAGCGTCGGCGTCCTGGTCGCGGCCGGTGGCGTGTTCGGCGCCGTCTATCAGGCGCGCAGCCCTCTCGACACCGTCCCCTGGGCTCTGCTGCTGTGGGTGGCGGTCGGGGCGGTGTGGTCGTTCGTCGTGACCCGGCGCACGGACGGCGGCGACGTACCGGCCGAGAACCGCGAGACCGTCCTGGACGGCTGAACACCCCCCCACGACCTCTTTTCCATCCCCCCATGTCCGACCCGCACCACCCTGGAGGAACGGCAGTGACCAACGCGATACCGCACCCCTACGATCCCCTGAACGCCAAGGAGATGGAGCGCGCCGTCGCCGCGGTGCGCGCCGCCCACCCCGGGCGCACGGCGATCAAGTTCCCGCTGGTCCGGCTCGACCTCCCCGACAAGGCGCAGGTACGGGACTTCGACCCCGTCTGTCCGATCACCCGGGTCGCGTTCCTCGCCGTCTACGACCCCGAGGCGAGTGCCATGTTCGAGGCCCGGGTCGACCTCACCGACGACACCGTCATCTCCTGGCAGCACCTCCCCGGGCAGCAACCCCCCATCATGATCGACGAGCTGATGGCCCTCGACGAGATCATCAAGGCCGACCCGGCCGCCGTGGAAGCTCTGGCCCGGCACGGCGTCCACGACCTCTCCAAGGTCCAGTTCGACCCCTGGTCCACGGGCACCCTGCCGATCGAAGGGGTGGACGCGCGCCGCCGCGTGATCCGTGCCAGCGCCTATGTGCGGGAGTTCACCGAGGACAACGGCTACGCGCGGCCCGTCGGCAACCTCGTCTTCGCCATCGACTGCGACACCCGCACGGTCGCCGCGATCCAGTCCGGCGAGCCGCTGCCGCTCCCGCCGGAGAGCGGGAACTACGACACGGCGAGCGTGGGACCCCTCCGTGACGACCTGCGGCCCATCGAGATCACCCAGCCCGAGGGGCCCTCCTTCACGGTCTGCGGCAACGTCATCTCCTGGCAGCGCTGGCGGTTGCACGCCCACATCGACGTCGTCGAGGGCCTCGTCATCAGCGACGTCTCCTACGAGGACGAGGGACGCCGCCGCCCGATCATGCACCGGGCCGGCATCAGCGAGATGGTGGTGCCCTACGGCGACACCAGCGACGACTTCTACTTCCGCAACGTCTTCGACGCGGGCGAGTACAGCCTCGGCAAGACCGTCGGCTCCCTCAGCCTCGGCTGCGACTGCCTCGGCGAGATCCGCTACCTCGACGCCGTCCTCGCCGACGAGTCCGGCACCCCGCAGACCGTCACCAACGCCATCTGCCTGCACGAGGAGGACTACGGGATCCTCTGGAAGCACTGGGACTTCCGCTACGTCCAGCAGGCCGAGGTCAGGCGCTCCCGGCGGCTGGTCGTGTCGTCGATCCACACCATCGGCAACTACGAGTACGGCTTCTTCTGGTACTTCTACCTCGACGGGACGATCCAGTTCGAGGCCAAGCTCACCGGCATCGTCCAGACCCGCGCGGTGGCCCCCGGCGAGCAGCCCGGCTTCGGGACGCTCGTGGCCCCGCAGCTCGACGCCCCGAACCACCAGCA
This sequence comes from Streptomyces sp. S6, assembly GCF_054880855.1. Classification (NCBI taxonomy): domain Bacteria; kingdom Bacillati; phylum Actinomycetota; class Actinomycetes; order Kitasatosporales; family Streptomycetaceae; genus Streptomyces; species Streptomyces sp. S6. The sequence continues at coordinate 4,369 of NZ_JBTYMC010000405.1, forward strand.
CCTGTTCAACATGCGCCTCGACATGGAGGTCGACGGACCGCGCAACACGGTCGTGGAGGTCGACGCGGTGGGCCTGCCGATGGGGCCGGACAACCCCTACGGCAACGCGATCGTCGCCCGCGGCACGGCCATCACCAACGAACGCGAGGGCCGCCGGATGTGCGACCCGCTCACCGCGCGCACCTGGAAGATCACCAACCCCGGCGTCCTCAACCGGCTCGGCCAGCCCGTCGCCTACAAGCTGGTCCCGTTCGTCGGCCCCACCCTGCTCGCCGCCCCCGAGAGCGACCTCGCGCGCCGTGCCGAGTTCGCCCGCGCGCACCTGTGGGTCACCCGGTACAGCCCCGACGAGATGCACGCGGCCGGCGACTACCCCAACCAGCACCCCGGGGACGGCATCGGCCGCTGGATCGAGCAGGAACGCGACCTGGCCGACACCGACGTGGTGCTGTGGCACACCTTCGGCACCTCGCACCTGCCGCGTCCGGAGGACTGGCCGATCATGCCGTGCGACTACGTCGGGTTCACGCTGAAGCCGGTCGGGTTCTTCGACCGCAACCCCTCGCTGGACGTGCCGCCCCCGCAGAAGCGCGGGGGATCGCACTGCCACGCGGCGCCGCAGGACGCCTGACCGTGGCGGCGGCCCGGCGTCCGCGCTCCGCG
>NZ_JBTYMC010000406.1:0-5008 GCF_054880855.1 Streptomyces sp. S6
GCCGTCGACGCGGCGCCGCCCGAGGAGCAGGAGGCCAGCAGGCCGCACAGCACGGCGGCGGCTGCGGGCAGCGCGGCACGGGACGCGGCACGGGAGAGGCGGCGCGGGTTCATGAGCGGGGTCCTTGCGGGTCGGTCCGGGGAGGGGTGCCCGGCCCCGCGACACGGAGGGGGAGTCATCGTCGCGGGGCCGGGCGGTCTGTGAGCGGTGAGGTCACCGAGGTGACGTCAGCGCCAGACGTTGTACGTGCCGTAGTCCCTGACCTTGAGGTCGGCGCTCCACTTGCCGTACTCGAAGCCGCCGTCCCACCAGAACCGCTTGAAGCCCGAGCCGTCGTTGCAGGTGGTGCCGTCGGTGCGGAAGGCACCGACGTAGTCACCCTGGGTCCAGCGGCGCTCCACCACCTGGATGGGCTGGGCGTACTGCCCGGGGCCCAGGTTCGTGGTGAAGGTGAACGAGGTGCTCGTGGAGCCGCTGCGGCCGTAGGAGGGGGTGACCTCGACGAGCTTGTTGACGAACGGGATGGGGACCTCGACCGAGAGGTTGATCGACGCGGACCAGCCCGTCGTCTTGGTCTGACCCCAGGCGTAGGAGCAGCCGGGGACGTTGGTCGGGCAGCGGAACGTCGGTCCGCGCCAGACCCAGTCCTGCCAGGTGTTCGGGGCCTGCGTCTGGGACTTCGCCCAGGTGGTGTCGCCGGTGCGGTAGCTGGCGCCGTCGTCCTTGAAGCACCAGGTCTGCGCGGAGGCGTTGCCGGCGGAGGCGAGCAGGACCAGCGGGACGAGGCCGACGCCCATCGCGGACGCCAGCATGCGACGGCGCGACTTGCGCGGGGTCTCGGTCTTCTCGGGGGAAAGCACTTTTGTATCTCCTTGAGCGGATTGGGCCGAACGAGCGAGGTGGGGGTGCGGCGGGGTGCGTCAGCCCTGGTAGAGGTTCAAGGTCCAGTACTGGTACGCGTCGGGGGTCTGCCAGTTGGGGTGCAGGTCGTTGACCTTCGACCAGCCCTCGCAGTTGCCGGCGCTGTAGCCCGTGGTGAAGACCGAGTCGTGGTTGGCGAAGTGCACGTCCGCGTAGGCGGTCTCACGGCCCGGCGCGGTGCCGATCAGGCAGCGGGTCCAGGAGTGGCCGTTCGGCTCTATCACCTGGAGGCGGACGCTGTGGACGTTGTGCGTCTGGTTGTTGATCTGCACGCATCCGGTGAGCGGCGGGGAGGAGCAGATGGGGGTGCTGGCGCTGGCGACTCCGGTGGCCAGGGTCAGCGACCCGGCGGCCAGGGCGGCGACGGCCAGGGCGCCGGTGAGCGTCTTGCGGGGTGAACGGGACACGGCCCCGCTCCCTTCTGTTCTGTCAGGTCGGGCTCAGTCCTGATCAACTCTCGCGGCGGACCAGTTGTCCGGCTACCTGACCGGAAGGTCCAAACAACTCCGCCCCCGGCCGAGCCGGAAACCGGCCTCGAAGGGTGATCGTCGAAGCGCATCGACACCCCGCATCCACCCCCACACCTTGTCAATCACCATGACAGAAGAAACTTTCCTGGCTTTCAGCATCTTGTTTCGCGCGAAACACGTCGTTACCTTCACCCTTTAGTGAAGCGCTTCGACACGACCGACCGAGAGTAAGGACAGCACGTGAACCCCGCACTGTTCCGAGGGCACCTCGCACACGGCCCCCGCAGACTCATCGGTCTGCTGACGGCCCTGGGCCTCCTGCTCGGCCTCGCCGTCGGCACGGCGACCGCCGCCCCCGACAGCAGGCAACCGGTCCGGGTCCCGGCCCGCGCCATGGACGCCGTCGCCGCGATGCAGCCGAGCTGGAACCTGGGCAACACCCTCGACGCCATCCCGGACGAAACGTCCTGGGGCAACCCGAAGGCCACCAGGGAGCTGTTCCACGCGATCCGCGCGGAGGGCTACCGCAGCGTCCGTATCCCGGTGACGTGGACGGACCACCAGTCCGCGACCGCGCCGTACACGATCGACGCGGCGTTCATGGCCCGCGTGAAGCAGGTCACCGACTGGGCGCTGGCCGAAGGTCTGTACGTCCTGCTGAACGTGCACCACGACTCGTGGCAGTGGGTCAACAAGATGCCCGCTGACCACGACGGCGTCCTGGCCCGCTTCTCCTCCAGCTGGACCCAGATAGCCGCCGCGTTCCGCGACGAGCCGCGCACCGTGCTCTTCGAGAGCATCAACGAGCCGCAGTTCGACAACGCCACGGCCGCGCGGAAGGCCGAGCTCCTGGACGAGCTGAACGTCGCCTTCCACAAGATCGTCCGCGCCTCGGGCGGCGGGAACGCCACCCGGCTGCTGATGCTGCCCACCGAGGGCTGCACCCCGAGCCAGGAGCTGATGGACAACCTGTCCCGCACGATCGGCAAGCTGAACGACCGCAATCTGATCGCCACCGTGCACTACTACAGCTGGTACCCCTTCAGCGTGAACGTCGCCGGCGGCACCCTCTACGACGCCGCAGCGCAGAACGACCTGGACGACGCGTTCGCCCGCATGCGTGACACATTCACCTCCAAGGGCGTCCCGGTCTACCTCGGCGAGTACGGCCTGCTGGGCTGGCCCGACTACAACCACCCCTCCCGCGTGGAGCACGGCGAGGCCCTGAAGTACTACGAGCACCTCTCGTACGCGGCCCGCTCCGCCAAGGTCACCACCGCCCTGTGGGACCCCTTCGCCTACCTGGACCGCGCCAGCCTGAAGTGGCGTGACCAGGGCCTGATGGACCTGATCAAGTCGAGCTGGACGACCCGCTCCGGCACCGCGTCCTTCGACAAGATCTACGTCCCGAAGTCGTCCCCGGTCTCGGCCAAGGGGCTCACCCTGAACCTGAACGGCACCCAGTTCAAGGGCCTGTGGCACGGTTCCACCAAGCTCGTCGAGGGCCGTGACTACAACCGCTTCGACCAGCGGATCGTCCTCACCGCCGAGGCGCTGACGCGGCTGGTCGGCGACCGCTCCTACGGCGTCAACGCGACGCTCCAGGCCCGGTTCTCACACGGGGTGCCGTGGCAGATCGACATCGTCACCAACGACACCGCGGTGCTGTCCGGCGCGACCGGCTCGGGCGACTCGTTCGCCGTCCCCACCCGCTACCAGGGTGAGGAGCTGGCGACGATGGAGGCCCGCTACCCCGACGGCTCCAACGCTGGGCCGACGAGCTGGACGCCGTACCAGGAGTTCAACAAGGCGTTCACGCCGGACTACGCGAAGGGCACGATCGTCCTCACCCCCGAGTTCGTCTCGTCCATGCGCGAAGGTGAACTCATCACGCTGACCTTCCACTTCTACAGCGGCACGAAGGTCTCGTACCACGTCAAGAAGTCGGGCGGCACGGTCACCGGTACGCCCGTGACCTTCTCCTGACGGGTCACTCCCCCTTCGGGGGCGCGGTGCTCTCCCGGACCGTGAGGGTGGTGGCGATCTCCAGCCCGGTCCGGGGGACCTCCTCACCCCGGCCCAGTGCCAGGGCGAGTTCGGTGGCCGCCACCGCCATCTCGGCGAGCGGCTGGTGGACGGTCGTCAGCGGCGGGTCCATCCAGGCCGTCGCCGGGACGTCGTCGAAGCCGACGACGCTGAGGTCGTGCGGGATGCGCAGGCCCAGCTCCCGCGCGGCCTGGTAGACGCCGAGGGCCTGCATGTCGTTGGCGGTGAACACGGCGGTCGGCCGCTCGGGCCCGGACAGCAGGTCCCGGGCGGCGGCGAGGCCGTGTTCACTCGTCAGCCGCGTCTTCACCACCAGGCCGGGGTCGAAGGCCAGGCCGGCTTCCGTGAGGGCCGAGGTGTAGCCGGACAGCCGGGCCAGACAGAACGGGTGGTCGGGGCCGCTCACCATGGCGATACGGCGGTGCCCGAGGCCGATCAGATGGCGGGTGGCGGTCTGTCCGCCGCGCCAGTTCGTGGCGCCCACGAACGGGACGTCCTCGGGGAGTTCGTCCACCGGGTCGAGGACGACGAAGGGGATGCCCTTCGCCGTGAGCTGTTCGCGTTCCGCCTCGGAGAGCTGCGCCACCGACAGCACGCAGTGGGGACGCCGGCCGACCGTGTCGTCGAGGGCGGACCCCTCGGTGTCGTGGAGCCCGAACTCCGAGACGAGGACACCGGCCCCGTTCCTGCGGGCCACCCGCTCGACACCCCGGATGACCTCCACCGCCCACATGCTCGCCATCTCCCGGAACACCAGCTCCACGAGGTTGCTGCGGTTCTTCGGGGGCCTGCGGTAGCCGTACTGGTGGATCAGCCGCTCGACCCGGGCCCGGGTCTCGTCCGACACCCCGGAGCGGCCGTTGAGGACCTTCGACACCGTGGGCACCGAGACACCGGCCGACTCGGCGATGTACGCGATCGTCACCGACGCGGGTCCCCCGCCGCCCGTCCGCGCCCCGCCCTCGGAAGACCGTCCCTCTGTCTCGTCCGGCACGCTCGCCTGCCCCCTCCACGCCTGGTCCCCGCCATTCTGGCATCTGCGGGGAGGGGGACGGCGACGCCGGGTCGGGCGAACCCCGGGCAGAACCACCGGAGTTCACCGGGCACCCGGGTACGGCCGCTGTCGCCGCCCCGGCGCCCCATGAGCCGGATCGTGTTTCCGTCAGTCGCGGGTCCACCGCTGGCCGGCGCGGCCGTCGCAGGTCCACAGGACCAGTGTCGTGCCCTCGCCGGTGGCGCTGCCGGCGGTGTCGAGGCAGCGGCCGGCGTGGACGTTGCGGAGGGTGCCGTCGGAGCCGGTGGTCCACTTCTGGTTGTCCTGGCCGTTGCAGGACCAGGTGATGACGCGGGTGCCGTCGGTGGTGCCCTGGTCGTACGCGTCGAGGCACTTGTCGCCGAAGACCCGGACCTCACCGCCGACCCAACTGGTCCACTGCCGGTCGGCGGCCGTCTCGCAGCCCCGGATCGCGGCGGCGGCGCCGTTCGCGGTGGAGGAGCCGGCGAAGTGACTCGGGTGAGGGCGGCGGCTGGAACAGGGCGGCGGCGCTGACACCGAACATCTCCTCCAGCAC
>NZ_JBTYMC010000407.1:0-4963 GCF_054880855.1 Streptomyces sp. S6
GCCGAGGTGGCCCGGGGCGCCACCCAGGCCGTCAGCCTGCTCGCGGTGAACAGCGCGCTGGGCCGGCTGATCGCCGCGGGCCCGATCGAGGACCGGGTCCACGACGCCGCCCCCGCGCTCGCCGCGATGGCCGTCGTCCTGTTCCTCGGCGCACTGTTGCGCGCGGCCTCCACGTACGCGACGGGCCGTCTCGAACCCAAGGTCGTCCGGGTGGCGACCGAGCTGTACCTGGAGCGGGCCGCCTGTGTGGAGCTGGCGGCGATCGAGGACCACGCCTTCCACAAACTGCTGGACACCGCGCAGTACGGCGCCCGGTCGACGCAGCGGATGATCGTGTACGGCACGCGCGTGGTGAACTCGGTGATCTCCCTGACGGCCGCCGCAGGCGTCCTGACGGTCCTGCACCCCCTGTTGCTGCCCCTGCTGGTGACGATGACGCTGCCGAGCGCCTGGAGCGCCCTGACGAACGCCCGGCGCCACTACGAGTCGTTCCACACGTGGGTGCAGCACGCGCGCGCGGGACAGCTGATCGCGAGTCTGCTGACGGAGCCGTCGGCGGCCCCGGAGATCCGGGTGCACGGCGTCGGCCCGTTCCTGCTGCGGCACTTCCGGACGATGTCGGAGACCGCGGAGGCCGAACAGGCCCGGCTGGCCCGCCTGTCGGCGCGCACCGGGCTGATCGCGGCGGGCTGGACGGGCCTGGCGACCGTCGCGACGTACGCGACGCTGGGCGGGCTGCTGCTCGGCGGCGCGATGGCGCTGTCCGTCGCGGGGACGGCCGTCATCGCGATCCGCAGCGGCTCGGCGAGCCTGAACACGCTGGTCCTGGAGGTGAACCAGCTCCACGAGGAGGCCCTGTTCGTCGGCGACCTGCAACGGATGTACGTCGAGGCGGCCGAGCGGGCGATCCCGGCCGGCGGGGTGGACCTCCCGCAGGACCCGCGCGAGATCCGGTTCGAGAACGTCACCTTCCGCTACCCGGGCGACGGCTCCCCGGACCACCGTCCGGCCCTGGACGACGTCACCCTCACGCTGCCGCTGGGCCGCATCATCGCGCTGGTCGGCGAGAACGGCTCGGGCAAGACGACGCTGGTGAAGCTGCTGGCGGGCCTGTACCGGCCGGACTCGGGGCGGGTCCTGTGGGACGGCGTCGACGCGGCCGAGGCGGACCGGCACCAGCTCGCCGAGCGGATCGCGATGGTCGCCCAGGACTTCAAGCGCTGGCCGTTCACGGCGAAGGTGAACGTGGCGATCGGCCGCTCCGCCGCGCCGCTCACCGAGGAGCGGCTCGCCGCGTCCGTCGCGCAGGCGGGCGCCGAGGACGTCGTCGCGGACCTCCCGCGCGGTCTCGACACGCTGCTGGCACGGCAGTTCAGCGGCGGTCACGAGCTGTCGGGCGGGCAGTGGCAGCGGCTCGGCATCGCGCGGGCGGCCTACCGGCGCGGGAGCATCCTGGTCGTGGACGAGCCGACGGCCGCGCTGGACGCGCGGGCGGAGCTGGAGGTGTTCGAGAAGATCCGGGCGCTCGCCGGCAGCGGTCAGACCGTCGTCCTGATCACCCACCGACTGGCGTCGGTCCGCCACGCCGACCTGGTGCACGTCCTGGAGCAGGGGCGGCTCGTCGAGTCGGGGACGCCGGACGAACTCCTCGCGACCGGGGGTGTGTACGCCGAGCTGTACGCGCTCCAGGCGGAGCAGTTCGCCGCGCGGCAGCCCGCTCACTCGGCCGAGTGACCCCGCACGATCACCAGGAAGGTGTCGCTCGCGAGGTCCATGACGACCTCCGCCGGGAGTCCTTCCGAGCGTCTGGCGCGCGCGAACTCCTCGGCCGGCCACGAGCCGCGCGGCCCGCCCGCGGGGAACCGTTCGAGCACTGTCCGCCCGTTCACCATGTCGCACCTCGCCGATAGCGTCGTCCCTCGAAGGGATTGACGCTGTCGGGCGGCGGACGGCTCACCAAGTGACAGGACCGAGACATACCCGACACGGCGTCAGGACCGGCTGTGAGGTCGGGCGTTCAGGACTCGTACTCGTCGTGGAACAGCACCGGCACGCCCAGTGGACGTCCCGACGGGGTCAGGTCGAGCAGGCTGTCGGTGAAGGGGAGCCCTTCGGGGGCGCACCCGAAGGCCGAGTACGTGTGGAAGATTCGGTCCGCGCTCCGCAGGAAGCAGCTCACTCCGGCCCGCTCCACCGGGTCCCCGTCCGCCGAGGGGACACTCGTCCCGAAGTCGGCGTCGAAGTCGCTGTCGTAGGACGAGTACCAGGGCACCGTCCAGCCGAGGCGTGCCTTGAACGGCAGGATCCGGGTGTACGGCGCGCGGGAGACGACCGCGAAGGACGTGTCGCGGGCCCTGAGGTGGGCGAGGTCGCCGACCTGGTCGAGGAAGGCCGCGCAGCCCCGGCAGCCGGTCTCCCACTCGGGCGCGAACATGAAGTGCTGCACGACGAGCTGGCCGCGTCCGCCGAAGAGGTCCAGCAGGGTCGCCTTGCCGTCGCCGCCCTCGAAGACGTACTCCGCGCCGATCTCGGTCATCGGCATCCGGCGCCGCTCGGCGGCCAGTGCCTCCCGCGCGCGGGCGAGGGCCTCCTCCTTGGCCAGCAGGTCCTCGCGCGCCGCGCGCCACTGCTCACGCGAGACGATCTCCGGGAGCGACATCGCTCACCCCTTCGGTACGACGTGTACGACGGTCCGTCGGAGGGGTGACTGGAGGCGGGCGCGGAACTCATCGTCGTCCGCGAAAGTTTTTCTGCGACCGGGTCTCAGGTGTCGTACTCCTGGACGCGCCGGCCGTGACTGCGGTCCGTCGGGGCGGGCAGCCCGAGATGACGAGATCCGCGACCGGAGTCATCCTGACAGCGTACGGCGGGGTCCTCGGCCTGCGTGAGCCGTGGCGGGCATCGCGTTCCCGCATCTGTCGCGGCGGCCTCCGTGAAGGGCACCCTGGGGCCCTGACTGCGCTCTGGAGGGAGCCCGTCATGCTCCTCGGCACCTGGAACCTGGAGAACCTCTACCGTCCCGGCGGCCCGTTCGGGCCCAAGGACAAGGCGTCCTACGACACGAAGCTGGCCGATCTGGCCGAGGTGATCAGGGCGCTGGCCCCCGACCTCCTCGGTGTGCAGGAGATCGGGGACCCGGACGCGCTGGACGACCTGCTCGGCGTGGTGGGCGGCACCTGGCACACCGCGCTGTCCGCGCATCCCGACGGCCGGGGCATCCGCGTCGGCGTGATCGCCAAGGAGCCCCTGGAGGTCGTCGCGGACGGCGACGCGTTCCCGCACGAGCTGCGGCCCGTGCAGGTCGACGACGCCGGGTCGACCGTCTCCGCGGCGGGGCGCGGTTTCCTCGCCGTGCGCGGCGGCTCGGTGACGCTCGCGGTGGCCCACCTCAAGTCGAAGCTCCTGACGTACCCGGGCAACCGTTTCTTCCCGCACGACGAGGGCGAGCGGGCCCGCTACGGCGCGTACGCGCTGTACCGCCGGACCGCCGAGGCGGTGACGCTGCGCGCCCTGGCGGACGACCTGCTCGACGGCGACGGCCGCGCGCGCGACGTCGTCGTTCTGGGCGACCTGAACGACGAGGTGCAGGCGGCCACGACGCAGATCCTCCTGGGCCCGCCCGGGTCCGAGATCGGCACGCCCGGCTACAAGACGCCCGACCAGGGCGACAAGCTCCGCCTGTGGGACGTCGCGCCCCTCATCCCCGCCGACCGCCGGTACTCGCGCGTCAACTCCGGGCGCCGGGAGCTGATCGACCATGTGCTGCTCAGCCACCAGCTGGTGCACAGGGTGACCGAGGCCGGGACCGGGGTGCCCGACGACGAGGGGGTGCTGCGGCTGCCGTCGGTGGGCGAGGACCCCCGCGAGCGGCGGGACGCGACGGGGTCGGACCACGCGCCGGTGTGGGTGCGGGTGGCGTGAGCCCGTTCACCCCGCGTGCGGCAGCCTCATCCGCTTCCTGGGTCCCGGCACCCGGTGCGCGTCGAGGGCCGTGAGGAGTTCGTCGAGCAGCTCGCGGTGACGGCGGCCCAGGTGCCCCGTGTCGTCGAGCTGCACGGCGCACGCGGTGGTGGTGTCGACGAGGCGTTCCAGGAGGGCGGCGACCTCGTCGGTGCCGGCGGTGTGGCGGGCGAGGGCGGGGTGTTCGGCGGCGGAGAGGGCGATGGCGGTCCTGGCCTCGGCGAGCGTGCGGTACGCCTCGCGGCGCAGCGCCCAGCGGGTGGCACGGTCACCGGCGGGAACGGGGCTCCGAGACGCCTGAGGGCCGCTCTCGGCGCCGCGGACAGTGACGTCGACACCGGAACGCCTCTCCCGCCTCCGAGGCCACCTGACGCGCTTCTGCGGCTTTTCGCCGCGAATGTCATGTACCGGCCCTGTATCGCCGGTGCCGCTCAGGACGTGGGCGAGGTACTCCTGCGCCGCCTTCGTCGCCACCGCGAGCCGGGCACGCACCTGCCCGCCGCGCTCGCCGGGCATCGGGAGGTGGCCCACGACGAGGACGAGCACGCAGGCGAGAAGAGTCTCGCCGATGCGCCCGGCGGACGCCTGGGGTTCCCCGCCGACCATCACGAGGGCGAGCACGAGGACGGTGACGACGGCGGTCTGGGCGGCGAAGTGCCGGGTGGCGACGGGGACCAGGGCCCCGCAGACGGCGACGAGGGCGACGAGCCCTTCCGGGCGGGGCAGGAACGCGGCGAACCCGGCGAAGACGAGCGCCCCGAGGACGGTGCCGGCGGCGCGGCACAGGACGCGGGAGACGAGCGGTCCGAGGTCGGGCTTGACGAGGAAGACGGCGGTGGCCGGGAGCCAGTACCAGTGGGGGTGCTCGCCGTACCAGCGGGTGTGGTGCAGGGCCTGCGCGATGGCCGCGCTCGCGCCGAAGCACAGGGCGACGCGCAGCCCGTACTCCCGGCCGCCCGCGCCGAACGCGGCCCGCAGGAGAGCGGCGACGCCGCGCCTGCGC
>NZ_JBTYMC010000408.1:0-4944 GCF_054880855.1 Streptomyces sp. S6
CTCGGCGAGGCCGTCCCCGCCGCCCCCGGCACGGGCCCGCTCCCGCGCCGCGTCCGCCAGGCCAACCTGGCCCCACAGCTCCGCCAGGGACCGTCGCAGCGCGCAGAGGAACGGACCGACCTCGCCGACCGCGACGCCGACCAGGTACGCAACCGCATGGCCTCGCTCCAGCGCGGCTGGCAGCGCGGGCGCGAGGAGAACGCCGAGGGCGACGACGCCTACGGCACAGCACCACGAGGAACTAAGGGGGACGGTCGATGACCGCACCGAAGACGCCCGGCCACACGCCCGAGCAGCGCGAGCTGAACTGGCTCCTCGACGAGCTCGTCGGCCGCGTCGCCAGCATCCGCAAGGCCGTCGTGCTCTCCGGGGACGGCCTGCCCACCGGGGTCTCGCAGGACCTCACCCGGGAGGACAGCGAGCACCTCGCCGCCGTCGCCTCCGGCTTCCACAGCCTGGCCAAGGGCGTCGGCCGCCACTTCGACGCGGGCAGCGTCCGCCAGACCCTGGTCGAGCTGGACGACGCCTTCCTGTTCGTCACCGCCGCCGGCGACGGCAGCTGCCTCGCCGTCCTCGCGGACGCCGACTCGGACGTCGGCCAGGTCGCGTACGAGATGACCCTGCTGGTCAAGCGCGTCGGCGTGCACCTGGGGACCGCGCCGCGCACCGACCTGCCGGCCGGCGGGCCAGTGGGATGACATGAGCACAGACGGTCAGGGAACTCACCACTGGTTCGACGACGAGGCGGGTCCGGTCGTCCGTCCGTACGCCATGACGCGCGGACGCACCTCCAGCCCGGGGCAGCACCGCCTCGACCTCATCGCCGTGGTCGTCGCCGAACCCGGCGCGGGCGACCCTGAGGACGACCACACGCTCTCCCCGGAGCACGTGGACATCGTGGCACTGTGCCGCACGGCACCGCAGTCGGTCGCCGAACTCGCGGCGGAACTCGACCTGCCCGTGGGCGTGGTCCGGGTGCTCGTCGGGGACCTCGTGGACAAGAAGTTCGTCCACGTGAATCGTCCGGTGCCCCCCGCGGAGCTTCCGGACGAGAGTATTCTGCGCGATGTGATCAACGGCCTCCGTGCGCTGTGAACAGTGCGGGAACGACGGGGTGAGCGCGTGAGCAGGCAGCCGTGGAAGGACCGCCGGACCACCGGGTCCGCCCGTCCCGCACCACGCGGCCCGCACGCCTCGCCACCGCCCCGCGAGCCGCTGTCGGAGAACCCCCCGAGGTCCTCCGGCACGGCCCCCACTTCTCCTCGGCTCCTGTACGGTTCCGGAACCGCCCACCCGCGCGCGTGCGTCGTACAGACGCGGCGCAGGCCGGCCTGCGGCCCGTTCGCACCCCCCTTCGGCACCGTCGTCGGACCCGGCGGCAGCCACAGACCCGGCGGCGCGGACCAGGACCGTCCGCCTCCCCCCAACCCAGCAAGCAGGAGAAGTGAACGATGATCTTCGGGCGTTCTGAGCGCGGGAAGCCGCCGGTCGAGCCCGTCACGCTCAAGATCCTGGTCGCCGGCGGCTTCGGCGTCGGCAAGACCACCCTCGTCGGCGCGGTCAGCGAGATCAGGCCGCTGCGCACCGAGGAGATCCTCACCGAGGCGGGCCGCCCGGTCGACGACACCACCGGGGTGGAGAGCAAGAACACCACCACCGTCGCCATGGACTTCGGGCGCATCACCCTGCGCGAGGACCTCACCCTGTACCTGTTCGGGACGCCCGGACAGGAGCGGTTCTGGTTCATGTGGGACGAGCTGACCGAGGGCGCCCTCGGCGCCGTCGTCCTCGCCGACACCCGCCGCCTGGAGGACTGCTTCGCCGCTGTCGACTACTTCGAACGGCGCTCCATACCGTTCATCATCGGCGTCAACTGCTTCGAGGGGGCGGCCCGTTACCCGGTCGACGCGGTCCGTCAGGCGCTCGACCTGGACGACGGGATCCCGGTCCTCCTGTGCGACGCGCGCGACCGGCGCTCCGTCAAGGACATCCTCGTCGGCGTCGTCCAGCACGCCATGGACTTCGGCACGCGCCGCCGCCACACCGTCGGCACCTGAACCGGCGCCCGCGCGCGGGAGCGGCCCGTACCCCCGCCGACCGGGGTACGGGCCGCGGCTCGTGAGCCGGCGTCAGTCCAGCCAGCCCAGGCTTTTGTCCACCGCGCGCAGCCAGTTGGCGTGTTCGCGCTCCCGGACCGATGCCCGCATGGACGGCGTCCACCGCGCGTCCTCGCGCCAGTGCGCCCGCAGTTCGTCGAGGCCGTCCCAGAAGCCGGCGGCGAGCCCGGCCGCGTACGCCGCCCCCAGGCACGTCGTCTCGGCGACCCGGGGCCGGATCACCGGGACGTCCAGGACGTCCGCCTGGTGCTGCATCAGCAGGCCGTTGCGGGTCATCCCGCCGTCCACCTTCAACGACGTGAGCCGCACCCCTGAGTCCCGGTGCATGGCGTCCACGACCTCACGCGTCTGCCAGCTCGTCGCCTCCAGCACCGCGCGCGCGAGGTGGGCCTTCGTGACGTACCGGGTGAGCCCGGTGACGACCCCGCGCGCGTCCGCGCGCCAGTACGGCGCGAACAGCCCCGAGAAGGCGGGGACGACGTAGGCGCCCCCGTTGTCCTCGACGCTCGCGGCGAGGGGCTCGATCTCGTCGGCGCTGCCGATGATGCCGAGCTGGTCGCGGAACCATTGGACGAGCGCGCCCGTTATGGCGATCGAGCCCTCCAGGCAGTAGACGGGCGCCTCGTCGCCGATTTTGTAACCGAGTGTCGTCAGCAGCCCGTGCTTCGACGGCACCGGCCGGCCGCCGGTGTTGAGCAGCAGGAAGCTCCCGGTGCCGTAGGTGTTCTTCGCGTCGCCCGGGTCGTAGCAGGCCTGTCCGAAGACGGCCGCGTGCTGGTCGCCGAGCGCGGCGGCGACCGGGACGCCCGCGAGGGGGCCCACGGCGGTGCCGTACACCTCGGCCGAGGAGCGGATCTCCGGGAGTACGGCTTCGGGGACATCCATCGCGGCCAGGACCGCCGGGTCCCACCGGAGGGTCTCCAGGTTCATCAGCATGGTCCGGCCGGCGTTGGTGACGTCGGTGACGTGCCGGCCGCCGTCCACGCCTCCGGTGAGGTTCCAGATCAGCCAGGAGTCGATCGTCCCGAAGGCGATCTCGCCGCGTTCCGCGCGGGCGCGCAGTCCCGGGACGTGCTCCAGCAGCCAGGCGACCTTGGGACCCGAGAAGTAGCTCGCCAGGGGCAGCCCGGTCCGGTCGCGGAAGCGGTCCTGGCCGTCCGCGCCGCCGAGTTCGGCGCACAGGTCCGCGGTGCGGGTGTCCTGCCACACGATCGCGTTGTGCACGGGGCGACCCGTCAGGCGGTCCCACAGGACGGTCGTCTCGCGCTGGTTGGTGATCCCCAGAGCCGCGATCCGGTCGGCGCCGAGACCCGCCCCGGCGAGTGCTCCGGCCACCACCGCCTGTGTCCTCGCCCAGATCTCCGCCGCGTCGTGCTCCACCCAGCCGGGCTTCGGGAAGATCTGCCGGTGCTCGCGCTGGTCGACGGCGACGATCTCGCCGTCGTGGTCGAAGAGGATGCAGCGGGTGGAGGTGGTGCCCTGGTCGACGGCGGCGATGTAGCGGGCGGCGGGGTTCGTCACGACCGAGGAGTGCGGTGTGATGATCGGATGTGACGCCGGGTCACGAATGTTCCTGGCGTCCGGAAATTCCTCCGGCGCAGCTCCGGCGGCAACCTCGCCGCCGACCGTCTCCCCGCTGTTCATGGCGTCTCCCGGGCCCCGCCGGGACGAGCGGTCCCGGTGCTCCGTGCGTGGCCGCGCCGCGACAGGGGTCCCGCTCCCCGCCCGACGCCTGTGACGAGCGTGCCGTCGCCGCCGCTGCGGCATGCCGGGATGCGCCGAGAATGTACGGCGTTGTCGGCCGACACCGGGAAGTTTTCACCGCCCCTGAAGGACCGTCAAGAAGGCCGGCAGCGCCGGATACAGCGGCACTCCGTCCGTCAACGGCCGCACCGGGAGCCCGACTTCGCCCCGCACCTGCCCTGCGGGGCCCTCTCACCCCACCCCGCGCTCCACCCCCACCGGCGCCGTCCCCCTTCGCACCGCGTACCCCGGAAACCCGGCCTGCCCGACGACCCAGCTGGCCCCGTGGAGGGCCTTGGCGGCCTTCTTGAGGGGTGCGAGGCGGGCGGCGGTGTCCCGGTGGTCGGCGACGCTGCCGGGGGCGCACAGGACCGTGGAGAGCGACAGGGTGACCGGCCGGCCGGCCGCCGACCAGGGGGCGTCCAGGACGGACAGGGCGAGCGGGTCGAGACCCTCGGGGTCGGTGAGGACGAGGAAGTCGTCGCCGCCGATGTGCCCCACGCGCGTGGCGTCCGTCGCCGCCCGCTGGAGGGCCCGCCCGACCGCCCGGATCAGCTCGTCGCCGGCCGCGAACCCGGCCCCGTCGTTGACCTGTTTGAAGTGGTCGATGTCCAGCCAGCTCAGCGCGAACCCCCGCCCGGCGGCGATCCGCCGGTCGACCTCCCCGGTGATCGCGTCCGAACCCGGCAGCCGGGTCAGCGGATTGAGCCCGGCGGCCTCCTCGACCCGCGTCTCGGCCAGCGCCCGCAGCAGATCCGCGAGCCGTACGACGCCCACACAGCGCCCCGCGCGGTCGACGACGGCGACGTCGTCCGAGGCCCGGTCCGTGCCGCCGACCGCGACGACGTCCAGCACCTCCCACGCGGTGGCGTCGACACCGACCGTGCGCGGCGGATCACCCAGCTTCGCGGCGGGCCGGTCCGCGTACAGGGCGTGCCCGTACCGGCCGGACATGGTCAGCAGGAACCGCGACCGGTGCACCGACCGCACCGGCGTCCCCGCCCGGTCCACGAGCAGCACCCCGGACACCTCCGGCGACCCGGTCAGCAGCGCCCGCACCTGCCCGGCCGACGCGGTCGCCGGC
>NZ_JBTYMC010000409.1:0-4944 GCF_054880855.1 Streptomyces sp. S6
GGAAGCCGAGGTCCGACACCCCTCCCCCGAGGACGGCGATCCGGCCCCGCACCGGTGCCGCGCCGGACGCGGCGAGCGGCGTCCACTCCGTGCGCAGCAGCCACTCGGGCCGCAGCCGCACGGTGTCGAACTGCTCGGTCGCGGCGGCCCGCATGCGCAGGGCGCCGACGGTGAGGACGGGGCGCCCGTCCGTGTCGGTGAGGTCGACGCCGACCCGGTCCTCCGCCTCGTCGCGGATGTGGACGCGCAGGGCGGTGGCGGCCTGTGTGTGCCGGGTGACGCCGCGCCAGGCGAACGGCAGGAGCGGCCCGTTCGCGGAGGACGCGTTGGGGCGGAAGCCGAGCGCGTGCATCGCGGCGTCGAGGAGCGCGGGGTGGACGGCGAACCCGCCGGCGGCCGTGTCGGGCAGCCGTACCTCGGCGAACACCTCGGCGCCGCGCCGCCAGGCTGCGGTGAGGCCCTGGAAGGCGGGCCCGTAGGTGAAGCCGTGGTCGACGAGGTCCGCGTAATAGGTGGACAGGTCGACGGCCTCCGCGTCGGCCGGGGGCCAGACCAGGGGTGCCGTCCCCGGCAGTGGGGGCGCCTCGGTGAGGAGGGTGCCTTCGGCGTGCGCGGTCCACGGGTCGCCGTCCTCGGTGCGGGAGTGCACGGTGACCGTCCGGGCGCCGGACTCCTCGGGGCCCACGGCGACCTGGAGGCGGACCGGGATGCCGTCGGGGACGGGGAGGGGGGCGGCGAGGGTGAGTTCGTCGAGGTGGTGGCAGCCGGTGTGGGCGCCGGCCCACAGGGCGAGTTCGACGAAGCCGGTGCCGGGGAACAGCGGGGTCTGAAGGACGGCGTGGTCGGTGAGCCAGGGGTGGCTGGTCGTCGAGAGTTCGCCGGTGAACAGGGTGTGGCCGTCGGCGGTGGTGACCTTGGCGCCGAGGAGGGGGTGCCCGGCGGCTTCCAGGCCGAGGGAGGCGAGGTCGCCGGTGTGGGCGGGGCGCGGCTCGGGCCAGTAGCGGGCGTGCTGGAAGGGGTAGGACGGCAGGGGGACCGTACGGGCCCCTGTGAACAGGGCACCACGGTCGAGGGCCTGGCCCGCGAGGTGGATGCGGGTGACGGCCTCGGCGAGCGCCTCGCTCTGCGGGGTGTCCCGGCGCTGCGCGGGCACGCACACGGCGTCCTCCAGGCAGCTCTGCGCCATGCCGGTGAGGACACCGTCGGGGCCGACCTCCAGCAGAGCGGTGACGCCCTCCCCGGCGAGGTGGGCGACGCCGTCGGCGAACCGGACGGTCTCACGGACGTGCCGGACCCAGTACTCCGGGGAGCACGCCTGCTCGGCGGTGAGCGGCACGCCGGTCAGGTCGGAGACGACGGGGATGCGCGGCGGGCGCAGGTCGAGACCGGCGACGACGGCCGCGAACTCCTCCAGCATCGGTTCCATCAGGGGTGAGTGGAAGGCGTGGCTGACCGTCAGGGCGCGGGTGCGGGCGCCGGTGAACGTCTCGCGCAGGGCGGCGAGTTCGGCCGCCGGACCGGACAGGACGACCGAGCCGGGCGCGTTGACGGCGGCGACGGAGACGTCCGTGCGGCCGTCGAGGACGGCGTGGGCGCACTTCTCGTCGACGGACACGGCGAGCATGCCGCCGCCCTCCGGGAGGGCCTGCATGAGGCGGCCCCGGGCGGCGATCA
Source organism: Streptomyces sp. S6 (assembly GCF_054880855.1). NCBI lineage: Bacteria > Bacillati > Actinomycetota > Actinomycetes > Kitasatosporales > Streptomycetaceae > Streptomyces > Streptomyces sp. S6. Next base: position 1,675 of record NZ_JBTYMC010000409.1, read on the forward strand.
GCGTGCACGCGTCGGGCAGGGTCAGCACCCCGGCGACGTGCGCGGCGGCGATCTCGCCGACGGAGTGGCCCAGCAGGAACGCCGAGCGCACACCCCAGGACTCCAGGAGCCGGTACAGGGCGGTTTCGAAGGCGAACAGGGCGGGTTGGGCGAACTCGGTGCGGTGGACGGAGTCGTCCTCGGTCCACATCACCTCGGTCAGCGGGCGCGGCAGCAGCGGGTCCAGGTGGAGGCTGATCGCGTCGATGGTCTCGGCGAATACCGGGTGCGCTGCGTACAGTTCGCGGCCCATGCCGGGGTGCTGGGCGCCCTGGCCGGTGAAGAGCAGGGCCAGTGCGCCTTCGCGGGCGGTGTCGCGCAGCAGCCCGGCGGGCAGGTCGCCGTGCGCGAGTGCGGTGAGCGCGGCCTCGATGTCGGCGCGGTCGTGGACGACCGTCCCCGCGCGGTGGTCGAGGGCGGCGCGGGTGGTGGCGAGGGAGTGGGCCAGGTCGGCGGCGGTGAGCGCGGGGTCGGCGGTGAGCCGGTCGAGGAGGCGGGCGGCTTGGGCGCGCAGGGCGGTCTCGTCGTGGGCGGAGACGAACAGGGGCCAGGGTCGGGGGGTCTGCTGCGCCGGTTCCGGGAGCTGGGTGTCGGGGGCCTGTTCCAGCAGGATGTGGGCGTTCGTGCCGCTGATGCCGAACGACGACACCCCGGCGCGGCGCGGCCGTCCCGTCTCGGGCCAGGCCCGTCGCTCGGTGAGGAGTTCGACGCCGCCGTCCGTCCAGTCGATCGCGGTCGACGGTTCGTCGGCGTGCAGGGTGCGCGGGAGTTCGGCGTGGTGCAGGGCGAGGACGGTCTTGATGACGCCGCCGACCCCGGCCGCCGACATGGTGTGCCCGATGTTGGACTTCAACGAGCCGAGGTACAGCGGGTGTTGACGGTCCTGTCCGTAGGCGGCCTGGAGTGCGTGTGCCTCGATGGGGTCGCCGAGCCGCGTCCCGGTGCCGTGTGCCTCGACGGCGTCCACGTCGGCCGGGGTGAGGCCCGCGTCGGCCAGCGCGTCCTGGATGACGCGCTGCTGGGCCGTCCCGCTGGGTGCGGTGAGCCCGTTGGAGGCGCCGTCCTGGTTGATCGCGGAGCCCTTGACGACGGCCAGCACCAGGTGCCCGTTCCTGTGGGCCTCGGAGAGCCGCTCGACGAGCAGCACGCCCACCCCTTCCGACCAGCCGATGCCGTCGGCGGAGGCGCCGAACGCCTTGCAGCGGCCGTCGGGGGCGAGGCCGCCCTGGCGTTCGAAGTCGGCGAAGAGCGCGGCGTCCGGCATCACGCACACCCCGCCCGCCAACGCGAGGTCGCACTCGCCCCGGCGCAGCGCCTGGACGGCGTCGTGCAGGGCGACCAGGGAGGAGGAGCAGGCGGTGTCGACGGTGACGGCCGGTCCCTCCAGGCCGAGGACGTAGGCGACGCGGCCGGTGACGACGCTGGTGGCGCTGCCGGTGACGGTGTATCCGGCGAGGGCTTCCGAGCCGGGCGGGAAGAGCAGGGAGTAGCCGAGTCCGGCGGCGCCGGCGTAGACGCCGGTGCGGGTGCCGCGCAGGGCCGTCGGGTCGATCCCGGCGTGTTCGACGGCCTCCCAGGACGTCTCCAGGAGCAGCCGCTGCTGCGGGTCCATGGTGAGCGCTTCGCGCGGGGTGATCCCGAAGAACGCGGCGTCGAACCCGGCGGCGTCGTCGAGGAACCCGCCACGCGCCGCGTCCTGGATCCGCCAGCCCCGGTCGCGGGGCAGTCCGGTGATGGCGTCGCGGCCCTCGGTGACCAGGTTCCACAGGTCGTCGGGGTTCGCCACGCCGCCGGGGAAGCGGCAGGCCATGCCGACGATCGCGATGGGCTCGTCGGCGGTGGCGCGGCGCCTGGCGGGGGCCGGTGCGGCGGGCCGGGCGTCGCTCTCGTCGGGGAACAGCTCGCTGTACAGGGCGCTGACGAGTTGCCGGGGCGAGGGGTGGTCGAAGACGATCGAGACGGGCAGCCGCAGGCCTGCCGCTGCGGCGAGGCGGTTGCGGAAGTCGACGGCGGTCAGGGAGTCGAAGCCGAGTTCCTTGAACGGCCGGGACGACGACACGGTGTCGGCGTCGTCGTGGCCGAGTGCGGTCGCTGCGGTGTCGCGGACCAGCCTCAGCAGGATTCCGGTGCGTTCGGTCTCGGTGAGCGGCAGCAGGCGTCCGCGCAGGGTCCCGGCGTCGGTGTCGTCCGCTCCGGTGGCGGCGACCTTGCGGCGCCGGGCGGGTTCCGCCCGGTCGAGGCGTTCGGCGGACACCGGGGTGTCGAGGAGTCCGGCCGGGTCGGCGGGGCGCAGGAGGAGGGCGTCGGTGGTGGCGACGGGGGCGCCGGTGGTGTCGGCGAGGAGGACGGCGACGGTGCTGGCGCCGGTGCGGGTGAGGCGGACCCGAAGGCGGGTGGCGCCGGTGGCGTGGATCTGGGTGCCGCTCCAGGAGAACGGGACGGCGGGGTCGCCGTCGAGGGCCTGGAGGGCGTGCAGGGCGGCTTCGGAGAGCGCCGGGTGGAGGTTGAAGCGGGCGGCCTCGGTGTTCTGGCCTGCGGGGAGGGCTACTTCGGCGTACGCCTCGGTGGCGGTGCGCCACAGGGCGGTGAGCAGGCGGCGTTCGGGGCCGTAGGAGAAGCCTGCGGCGGCGAGGCCGTCGTAGAGGCCGGGGACGTCGACGGGTTCGGCGGCGGGCGGGGGCCAGGCGGTGAGGTCGTCGGTGGGGGCGGCGGTCTCGGGGACGAGGGTGCCGGAGGCGTGCAGCAGCCAGGGGCCGTCCGTGTCGGGGGCGGCGGCCGTGGAGTGGACGGTGAAGGTGCGCCGGTCGTCCTCGTCGGCGCCGACTCTGATCTGGAGGGCGACGGTGCCGTCCGCCGGGAGGGTGAGCGGGGCGTGGAGGGTGAGTTCCTCGACGCGGCCCTGTCCGAAGGGGTCGCCTGCGGCGACGGCGAGTTCGACGAACGCGGTGCCGGGCAGGACGGGCCGCTCACCGAGGGCGTAGCCGTCGAGCCAGGGGTGGTCGGCGGCGGAGATCCGGCCGGTGAGGACGGCGCCGTCGGCGTCCGCGAACCGGACGAGCGCGCCCAGCAGGGGGTGGGTGAGCGCGCTGACCCCGGCGGTGGTGACGTCGGCGGTGCGGCGGCGGCCCTCGGGCCAGTGGCGGCGGCGCTGGAAGGGGTAGGTGGGCAGGTTCGGCAGGTCGCCGGGGCGGGCGGGGACATCGGCGAAGACGCGGGCCCAGCCGGGGTCGG
>NZ_JBTYMC010000410.1:0-4858 GCF_054880855.1 Streptomyces sp. S6
CGGCCAGCACCGCGTGGGTCTTCGCCGTCGCCGCGTCCAGCGGGCGGCCGAGCGGACGGCCCCGGTCGTCGGTCCACAGGGCGAACCGGTCGCCCGGGTGCGGGGTGTCCAGCGCGGTCGTCACCGGGCCGTGGTGGGCGCTGCCGTCGGGGGCGGTCCAGTCGGCCTCGACGCGGCTGCGGGCGCCCTGGCCGGAGACGGCCTCCGGGTCCGTCGCGAACGCGGAGCCCTTCAGTTCCCGTACGACCGTCGCCGTCGTCTCGAAGCGGGTGTGCTGCTGGTCGCGGACCGACCTCAGGAGGGCGTCCCCGACGAAGGTGCCGGCCAGCACGCCCGCGACCGGCGCGACGGCCAGGACCAGCAGCAGGGCGGCTGCCGCCAGCCACGCCTCGGCCAGGTCCGTCGTCCGGCGCACCGGGTTGTGCCGCCAGCGCCACAGCCCACGGATCGCTCGCACCGCCTCGCACCCCCTTCCCGCTCCGTCACGACGGGCCTCTCATGAACTTCTCACGAAGCGTCAACGCCCGAGGTCCGGCCGCCGGTTCCCGGGACGGGGGAGGAAATTCCGGGGCGCGGCTCAGTCCAGGATCCGCACCGGGTCCCCGACCCGGATCACCCCGGGCGCCAGCGGCACCAGGTTCTGGCCGAAGACCAGCTTCCCGTCGATCCGGCGGTGCCGGCCGAGGGCGGACAGGGGCTCCTTGCCGCGTACGGCGCTGTCCTGGTCGGTCGTCGTCACCACGCACCGCCCGCACTTCTTCGCCGCCCGGAACGCGACCTCGCCGATCGTCAGGCGCGACCAGCCGTCCTCCGCCCACGGCTCGGTGCCGCCGATCACGACGTTCGGCCGGAACCGGTTCATCGGCAGCGGGCCCTCGACGGCGTGCTCCCCGTGCGCGATCAGGGAGTTGAGGGCGTCCAGCGAGGCCGTCGTCGTGGCGAGGAGGGGGTAGCCGTCGGCGAAGGAAACCGTTTCTCCGGGCAGCGCGTACTCGGGGTCGACCGGACGCCGGGCCGCCGGATCGTCCATGTGCACCAGGCGGACGTCCGCGCCGAGGTACGCGCTGCACCACGCGTGCGCGGCGGGGGCCGCGAGGACGCCCTCGACCTTGTCGCGGAAGATCTCCACGACGACCGTCCCCGCGGGCTCGGGGACCGCGACCTCCAGCGGCGCGAGACCGGGCGCGGACAGCAGGACGCCGCCGCCGGGCAGCGGCTCGGCGGCGGCGAGGGCCAGACGCGGCTGCTGGCGCTGGGTGACGATCTTCCCCCCGTCGTCGACCAGCACCCACCTCCGGTCCCCGGCCGGCCCCCAGGGCTCCACCACGGTCTCCCGGGGGCTCACCCCTCGCAGCGCCTTCACCGGGTGGACGTGGATCGACAGCAGCTCAGCGTTCGGCATGGACCAATCCTGCCAGCAGGCCGGACCGGTCCCCGGGACGGTCAGTAACCCCGGTACTGCTGCTGGTTGTTGTACGGGTCCTGGTAGGGCGCCGGGTTCGGGCGCGGCGCCGCCGGGCGCATCGCCTCGTAGCCCGTGCCGCCCGCCATCGGGTTCATGCCGCCCGGCTGGCCCGGCTGGGGCTGCATCGGCGCCTGCTGCGCCGGGTACCCGCGCGCCATGCCGCCCTGCTGCGGGACGTACGCCGCGGGGGCCTGCTGGAGCGGGGCGGGCTGCTGGGCCTGCGGGTAGTAGCCGAAGGAGCCCTGCGAGGGGCCCGACGGGAGGGCCGGCAGCGCCGACGGCAGCGCGGGCAGGTTGCCGCCGGGCATCCCCGGCATCCCCTGCATACCCGGCACACTCGGCACGTCGTAGGCGGCCGGCACCCGGATCGGGGCGATCTGCGGAGTGCCCCGCTCGGCCACGAGGGAGTCGTAGATCGGGGTGTCCGGGAAGGAGGCGGACGAGTAGTAGCCGCCACCATAGGTGGAGCGGGGGGAGGTCATGGCACCTAAGGTAAGCCCACGATGAGCCGGTTGGGGAGACGGGTATGCGGGTTGTTTTCCGCGTCGGGAGTGACCCCGTATCCCCAATACGAGCGAACGTGGGAAAAAGGGGCGACAATGCGGGTTGGAATTGTGTAAAGAGCAAGTTCCGGCGGGGTTTCCGGGGGCCGAACGGACGTGTTTCCGTGCACCCGGCGGAAGTTGAAGCCGGCAGGAGCCGAAGGGGGCCGCGTGCCGATGCCGTCGATGTCCAAGGGGGCGAACGTCCCGGTGCCCACGACCGCGCTGCGGATCGAGTGCGGACGGCGCACCGGACCCGGCGTCCCCGACGTCGACGCCTGCGCGCTCCTCCTCGTCGGCGGGAAGGTCCGCTCCGACGACGACTTCGTCTTCTACAACCAGCCCGCGCACGCCACCGGGACGGTCCGTCACGAGGGCAGGCGGACGTCCGGGGAACTTGTCACCGACACGCTTCTCGTCGACCTCGCGCGCGTGGAGGACGACGTCGAGACCGTCCTGCTCGCCGCCTCCGCCGACGGCGGCCCCTTCGGGCAGGTTCCCGGCCTGTACGTCGAGGTCCGTGACGCCGCGCGCGGGACCGTCGTCGCCCGCTTCGACCCCACCGGCGCGAGCGTGGAGACCGCGTTCGTCCTCGGCGAGCTGTACCGCCGTCAGGGCGCGTGGAAGTTCCGCGCGGTGGGCCAGGGGTACGACAGCGGGCTGGAGGGCCTCGCGACGGACTACGGCATCACCGTCGACGAACCCCGGCGCCCCGCGCCCCCGGTGCGGCTCACCAAGGTCACCTTGACGAAGGCCGCGCCCTCCGTCTCGCTCACCAAGCCGTCGGGCGCCCTGCGCGTCAACCTCGACTGGCAGTCCCGCGCGGGCGCCTCGCACACCGGCCTCGACCTCGACCTGTGCGCCCTCTACGAACTCGCCGACGGCCGCAAGGGCGTCGTCCAGGCGCTCGGCAACGCCTTCGGGACGCTGGAGGGGCCGCCGTACATCCACCTCGACGGCGACGACCGCACCGGGGCCGTCGCGGCGGGGGAGAACCTCACCGTCAACCTCGACCACACCGCCGAACTGCGGCGCGTCCTCGTCTTCGTGACGATCTACCAGGGCGCGCTCTCCTTCGCCGGCCTGCACGCGACGGTCACCCTCCGGCCTCGGCGGGGGGCGCCGGTCGAGTTCTCGCTCGACGAGTGCACGGTCCCCTCGACGGTGTGCGCGCTCGCGCTCATCACCAACGCCGGGGGCGATCTCGTCGTCCGCAGAGAGGCGCGGTATCTGGTGCCGGAGCGCGGGGTGAGTCCGCAGCGGACGATCGACCGGGCTTATGGGTGGGGCATGAACTGGACGCCGGGCCGGAAATAAGAAAGGCGCCTTATTTATATTTCAAATATAAGAGTCTTCCCGTAAGAGTTCACCCCTCGTCGGGAACGGCTTCCGGACGCGCGTACGTCCGCCCTTTCCACGCCGCCCCCCGTCCCCGGCAGTGCTGCACCGCCGAGTCGACCGTCATCAGCAGGTACAGGAACGCCGTGAACGGCAGCAGCGGAGCGAGCCACAGGGGCTGCCGGTAATAACGGAGCATCGGGACGTACGTCCCCGCCATCACCGCCCATGCGAGGCCGCCCAGGACGGCGACGGGCGCACTGCCCGCCGCCAGGCCCGCGACCAGGGCCAGCGGCGGCACCAGGTACACCAGCGCCAGCCCGAGGACCGTACCGGCCAGCAGGAGCGGGTTGTGCCGCAGCTGGGCGTACGCGCTGCGCGACACCATCCGCCACAGGTCACCCAGCCGCGGATACGGACGCACACTGTCGACGCGCTCCGCCAGCCCCAGCCACACGTGCCCGCCACCGCCCTTCACCGCGCGCGCGAGCGCCACGTCGTCGATCACCGCCTGCCGGATCGACTCCGGCACCCGCGCGCGGACCGCGGCCTCCGTGCGCAGCAGCACACAGCCGCCCGCCGCAGCCGCCGTACGACCACCCCTGCGGCCGATCCGGCGGAACGGGTAGAGCTGAGCGAAGAAATACACGAAAGCGGGGACGACGAGCCGCTCCCACAGACTCTCCACCCGCAGCCGCGCCATCAGCGACACCAGGTCGTAGCCGCCCGCGCGCGCCGACGCCACCAGAGCGCGCAGACTGTCCGGCGCGTGCGCGATGTCGGCGTCCGTCAGCAGCAGGAACTCGGGCTCCCGCGCGCGGGCACGCGCGTGCTCGACGCCGTGCCGGACGGCCCACAGCTTCCCCGTCCACCCGGCGGGCGGCTCACCCGGCGAGGGCACGACCGTCAGCGGCAGCCCGCCGTGCCGCTCCGCCAGCTCCCGCGCGAGGCGCCCGGTGCCGTCGGTGCTGCCGTCGTCGACCAGGAAGATCTCCGCCCGCCCCGGATAGTCCTGCGCCAGCAGCGACGGCAGGCTCTCGGGCAGGACGGCGGCCTCGTCGCGCGCGGGGACGACGACACAGACGTCGGGCCAGTCGGCGGGCTCCCGCGCGGCCGGCGGCAGACGCACGTCCGTGCGCCAGAAGAAGCCCTGGCACAGCAGCAGCCACAGCCAGGAGACGAGGGACAGGGCGGCGATCCACACGAAGGCGCTCACCCGCGCAGTGTCCCCCACACCAGGGGCCGCGGCCGGGCCATCGTCTATCGTGGCCGGGTGAAGATCGCGCTCATGGACTCCGGAATCGGCCTGCTGGCGGCCACCGCTGCGGTACGACGGCTGCGACCCGACGCCGATCTCGTGCTCTCCTTCGACCCCGAGGGCATGCCCTGGGGCCCGCGCACCCCCGAGGACCTCACCGCCCGCGCCCTGGACGTCGCCGAGGCCGCCGCGAAGCACGCGCCGGACGCGCTGATCGTCGGCTGCAACACCGCGACCGTGCACGCCCTGCCCGCC
>NZ_JBTYMC010000411.1:0-4850 GCF_054880855.1 Streptomyces sp. S6
GCACCGGAAACCGTCCAACTCTGCGACGCGGCCTTCGAGTCGGTGTGGGAACGGGCCACCCCGCACGCGGAGTTCCAGCCGTTCTGATACCCCGGCCACCGACAGAAATGATCTTTTAGAAGGCGGGGCCGGTCGGAGTGGTCAGTCGGTCGTGGATCTGTTCGCGTAAGGCCCGGCCAGGCGCGGTGGTGGCGAAGGGCTCGGCTTCGCGGTAGAGCTCGCCAAGGCGGTCGGTGACGCGGTGGGAGTGGATGGCGCCGAGGAGCTGGAGGCAGTGGGTGGTTTCCTCGGCGGCTGCGTCGGGGTTGTTGCCGACGAGGTGGGTGCGGGCGAGGCCGAGGTGGTCGAAGGCTTTGCTGCGGCGGCGGTGTTCGGGACGTGCGTCGAGGGCCTGGCGGACGAGTTCGGCGGAGCGGTGAACGTGGCGGGTACGGGCGGTGCCGTCGAGGTGGTGGGCGGCGATCTGGTGGGCCATGCCCAGGGTGGCCTGGAGTTCGGGGAGGTCGAAGAAGGCTGTGTAGGGGGCCTCGGCGGTGGGTTGGACGCGTTCATAGGCGTCCAGGGCGCGAGCGGCGGCCGCTTCGCTGTCGGCGGTGTTCCCGGTGATCGCGTGGAAGCGTGCTTCGAGGGCGGCGAGCATGGAGGCGGCGGCGGGGGTGAGGTCGCGGCGTGCGCCGTACTGGGCGAGTGCGACGAGGTCGAGGGCGTCGTCGACGTGTCCGAGGTGGGACATCTGGCGGGCCATGCACTGGAGGATGTGGGCGCCGATGCGTTTGTCGCCGGCCTCGGCGGCGGCGCGCAGGGCGGAGACGAAGGTGCGCTGGGCCGCGGTGTGGCGGCCGGCGTCGAAGGTCATCCATCCGGCGACGCTCGCGAGGTCGGCGGCGGCGGAGAACAGTTCGCGGCCGACGGTCTCGGTGTAGGTGCTGGTTTTCAGCAGGGTGAGGACGGTGTCGGTCTGGGCAAGGACGGCGGAGCGGGACAGGACGCCGCCGTGCCGGTTGTCGAGGTCGCGGAACGCGGTGGTGATCTGGCGGATGCCGTCGGCCTCGGACATGCCGATCCGGTGGCCGGGCCGGGCGGTGTCGGTGCTGTCGGGCCGGGAGAGGAGCCATTCCTGCAAGGGGGCCAGGAGGTCGTTGCTGGTGAGGACGTCGGCGGTGTCGGGGCCGGTGCGGGTGTCGGGCAGCATCAGTTCGCTCCGGATGATCTGGCTGAGGGAGGTGAGGGCGCCCGTGCGGGTCCACGGGCTGCGGATGCCGGTGGGGCCCGTCTCTCCGGGCAGACCGATGTCGGCGAAGGTGAGGTCGGTGCGGGTCGCGTCGCTGAGAACGTCGGTCAGCAGGCGGGGTACGGGGTCGCGGGGCACGGTGCCCTTCAGCCAGGCCCGGACGCGGCTCTCGTCAGTGGCGATCCCGGTGATGCCCTGGGCGGCGGCGCGTTCGGTGATCAGGCGGGCCAGCCGGTTGTTGCCCATGTGCGCCCGGTTCATCCAGTAGGCCAGGCGGGTGTTCGGCTGCCGGTCGAGCGGGGGCCTGCCCATGGTGTGCCCTCTCTGTGCCTGGCGGCGGGCCTTTCAGGCTATCGGCCGGTCGCCAACTCACCCACGTCTGAATGTAGTTCGCCGTAAATCGCCGGGCCGGGCGGCGGGCGTGGTGTCGCGTTGAGCACCGCTGTTCACCGCGCCCCACCGGGCTGCCCCGCAGGCGTTCGGAGCGGTGTGCTGTGAGGACGCCGGAGACACCGGCCGTGGAAGGAGAAACGTCATGCACGAGCACCTCCTCATCGTGCTGTACGCGGAGAACGCCGACGCGGTGACGCTCGGCGAACGCGAGAACGGAGCTCGCGAGGCGGACGTCGCCTACTGGCAGTGACAGTTCCCGCACCACCGGCCGGCGCTACCCCGGTACCGGCCGTCCCCCTGGCAGGAAGGACACCCCGTCATGAACACGAACCCGGGCACGAGCGCGGTGGCCTCGATCGAGGCCGTGCCGGTGCCGGTGCTGTCGTCGGCCGACGTCGACGAGGTCACCCTCGGCCGACAGACCTTCAACGACTCCGACAAGGACAACTACTTCGAGGGCTGACCGGCTGAACACCCTGGGGCGGCGCGGAGTCAACACCGTGCCGCCCCAGGCATGTCCGCGACCGACGAGAGCAGAGGAGACGGAAGGAATGACGACGGTTTGGCTGGCCGGGGGTGCGCTGGAAGCTCCGGCGGGGGCGGTGCGGACGTCGGGGGTGTGGCATCCGCCGGGCACGGCGCTGCGGGTGGTGGAGCGCGGGGCGGTGACCGCAGTGGTGGCCGGGGTGTGCCGGGGCGGCGACGACGCGATCGCCCGCACGGCCGAGGCGGTCGCCAGGGGCCGGTACGGCGAGGTCTGTGCGCTGGGCGGCTCGTACTGGATGGCCGTCCACGACGCCGTCCGGGGACGGACGGTCGTCTCGGGGGACCTCGCGGGCCTGCGACCGCTGTTCACCGCGCAGGACGGGCGAGGCCTGGTGTGGGCGACGGACGCCGCGCAGCTCGGCCGACGCCCGGATCTGGACTTTCTCGCGGCCACGATCGGGGTGGGCTCGGCATCGCACTGGCCGCGCCGCTCAGTGTGGACGGGCGTCGACCGGGTGCCCGGCGGGTACGCCTTGGTCCTGGAGGACGGCGTCGCGCGCACAGTCGACGTACGGCCCCTCCCGGACGGACGGAGCATGGAGGACGGAGCCCCGGAGGCGGGAGCCGCCCTGTGGGCGGCCGTGCAGGACTACGCGAGCACGGCCGGGCCCCGGGTGAGCGCGGACCTGTCCGGCGGCCTGGACTCCTCGACGGTCGTCATCGCCGCCTCGGCCGTCACCTCGGTCGTGGCCGTCACCTACGGCGGCCCTCTCGCCGACGGCGAGGACACCCGCCTGGCCCGGCAGGTCGCCGCCTACACGGGGGCCGACCACCACATCAGCGGGGGTGGCGCGGCGAGCGCGCACTACGCGAACTGGCCGCGCGCAGTGCCCCATGCCCCGGTCCTGACGGTCGCCTCCGACGCGCTGGACGCCGACTACCTCCCGCCCGCGCGCGGTGTCTCGCCCGTGCACCTGACGGGGCACGGCGGGGACGTGGTGCTGGAGTCGTCGACGGCCGCGTGGATCTCCCTCGCGCAGAACGGCCAAACCCGGCGGGCGAAGGCGGCGGTCGTCGAGCGGGCCCGCCGGGTGAACACCGCGCCCGGCCCGCTGTGGCGGGTGGTGAAGGAGGCGGCGCGGCGCGGGCGGCCCTACGCCCTGGAGCGGGCGGCGGAGGCGGTCGCAGCCGGACAGGAGTACGGGGACGGACTCGGGGTGTGGACGTGGTGCCCTATCGGGACACCTGTCCGCTGGCTCACCGACCACGGGCGCCGGACGGTCGCCGCGATGCTCGACGACTCCGGGCGGGCGGTGGGCGACGTCGACGCCGGGGAGTGGGAGGACTGGGCCGCGCTGCGCTACAACGGCGTTGCCCTGCACGACAGTTCACCGCTGTACGCCGCGCACGGGATCGTCCTGGTGACCCCGTTCCTGGACAACGAGGTCGTCACCGCGTGCCTGAGCATCGGAGCCGGCGAGCGCCGCCGTCCCGGCCGCTACAAGCCGCTGCTCGCGCTGGCCCGACCCGACCTGCCGGGATGGCTGGCCGGTCGGCAGTCGAAGGGCAACTTCACGCCGCTGCTGTACGAGGGGCTGCGTGCGCGGCGCCGGGAGTTGCACGCGGTGGTGGAGGCGAGCGCGCTGACGGCGGCGGGCCTCATGGACGCCGGCGCGGTCCACGCGGCGCTGGACGCGGCGGTCGAGGGCGTCGGACGGCCGCCCCTGGGTGCTCTGGAGAGTTTCCTGATCACCTCGTGGTGGCTGTCGCAGGTGGGAGGTGCGCGGTGATGCGAGTGCCGCGCGGTGTCCACCGGGCCGGTCTCGGCGAGGGCTGCGTGGCCGTCTTGCACACGCCGAGCGGCCGGTGGCAGTGGATGAACACCGCGACCGAGCGGATCTGGTCGGCCGCGCTCGCCGGGACCCTGCCCCAGGTGGTGGAGGAACTGCGGGCGGAGGGGATGGGCGGCGACGTCGAGGCGGTCGTCGACCAGACCGTCGAGCGCCTGACGGAGGCGGGACTGCTTACGAACACGGAGAGCGGATCTCCGGTACTGCCGCCGCCGATGCCCCCGGCGACCGAGCCGGCCGAACCGTGCACGCGGCCCGGCCGCCTGATGCGAGTGCCAGCCGCTCTCGCCCTCGTGCTCGCGCTCGCCCTGAAGCGGCTGCCGCTGCGGGCGCGGATGCGGCTGCTCAACCTCCTGCATCGCCTCCCTCCGGCCCCGCCCGCCATGGCGGCCTCGGCGGTGGCCGCCGTCCAGGCGGTACGCCCGCCCTGGTGGCCGGGCCGGATCGCGTGCATGGAGGTGTCGCTGGCCGCCGTCCTCACCGTCGCCCTGCACGGACGGCGAGCACACTGGGTGATCGGGGCGCGGCGTCTGCCGAACAAGGCGCACGCCTGGGTGTGGACCCCGGCCGGTGCGCTCGGCCTGTCCGGGCGGGACGTCGACGACCCCCGCCGCCCATGGACCGCCGTCGCCGCCGCACCCCCCATCCCCGCGCGGGATGAACGGAACTGACCGGAGTTGACTGCCGGGGCGGCCTGCCTGTCCGCCTGTGACAGCGGATCAGGAAACGGCGTGCGCGGCGGTGGGCAGGGCCTCTACAACCGGACGGGTGACAGAGTCCCTGCCCACCGCTGTCGGCCCCGCGCCGGTGATGCGGCTTGCCGACGACCGACCCGCCGCCCTGGGCCTGGCCGCCACCGCGCGCCGCCTGCCCGCCGTCCTGGCCCGCAC
>NZ_JBTYMC010000412.1:0-4804 GCF_054880855.1 Streptomyces sp. S6
GCACCGACGAACCCTGATGTCGCCGGGTGAAGACGTCCGTATGCTGGCCGTATACCGCATGTCGGGGTCACACCGAAGACTCCCGGTCGGACGAGGAGGTGAAAGGGAATGCTCGCGCAGTTCGCGGACCCGGGTGTGCAGCGGTTCGGGCCAGTCCCGGGAGGTGACGTGCGGGGCGGCGGACGCGGTGAGGGCCTGCGGGGTGGGGCGCAGCTCGGGGTCCTTGGCGAGGCAGGAGGCCAGCAGGGCGCCGAGGTCGGGGCAGGCGGCCGTCACCTTCGCGAGGACCTCCGCGTCCGGCTCCTCGAACGCCACGCGGTGCATGACGTCCACACCCGTGCCGTCACCGAAGGGCGCGCGGCCCGCGGCGGCGTAGATCAGCGTCCCGGCGAGCGAGAACACGTCGGACTTGGTGTCGCAGTGGCCCGTGCGCAGATACTCCGGCGACATGTACGCGGGCGTGCCGACGCGGTTGCCGGTACCGGTGATCGCGCTGACGTCGACGGCCTTGGCGATCCCGAAGTCTATGACGTGCGTCCCCTGGTCCGAGAGCAGCACGTTGGACGGCTTGAGGTCGCGGTGCACGACGTGCGCCTCCGCCAACACGCCGAGCGCCTCGCCCAGTTCGGCGACGAGGCGCCACACGGCGGCCGTCGACAGCGCGCCGTCCGTGCGCACGGCGTCCGCGAGGTCCAGCGACGGCAGGTACTCCGTGGCCATCCACAGCAGTTCGGCCTCGAAGCCGGTGCCCCTTAAGCGGGGAGCGCGGGCCGTCCGGATCCGGTCGTGGACCAGGGCCTCGCGCTCGAACCGGCGGCGGAAACGGGGGTCTTCGGCGTACTCGGGCCGGATCACCTTGACGGCGAACAGCCCCGGTCCGTCGTCCGCGGCGCGGCCGAGGTACACCCGGCCCATGCCGCCGCTGCCCAGCAGGGCGAGCGTCACGTACGGACCGACCCGCTCGGGGTCGCCCGGCCGCAGCGGTTGCGCGCCGGTCCGCCGGAGAGCACCGGCCTCGCTGTTCACCGGGCCAGGTGGGACCGGTCTCTCGTCTGACACAGATCAACCCCGAATGATGTTCGCCGTACGTCAGTTCGTCTGGACGGGAGGTACGAGGCTAGCCCAGTTCGGGCAGGTGACGCGGGTGATTGCGGCGATCGGATGAGATCGGACGGGATCGGATCAGACCGGATCGCGGGTCGGGAGCATGGCCCAGACGGTCTTGCCCACAGGCGTACGTTTCGTCCACCCCCAGTGCTCCGACAGCGCCTCGACGATCCTCAGGCCCCGGCCGTGTTCGAGGAGCGGATCGACGGCGGACGGGTACACCGGCACGTCGTCGCTGCGGTCGGTGACGGCGCACATGAGGTGTCGGCGGCGCAGGGTGAGACGGACGCGGACGTCGCACGTATCGGCGTGGGGGAGGGCGTGCAGGACGGCGTTCGCGGCGAGTTCGGTGACGACCACGACCGCGTCGTCCAGGCAGTGCGCCAACTCCCAGTCGTCCAGCGTGCGATGGGTGAAGTCACGGGCCTCGGCGAATCCCTCGCGGCTGCCCGTGAGATCCAGGGTCGCGGACTTCGCGGTGGGGAACTGGGCGCGTGACAGCACGGCTTCTCCCTGGGACGACGTCGGTACAGGGCTCTGGCACACCGGTTGACGGCCTGTCTATTATCCACGGTGTCGAAGACCGCGTGCAATTTCACGGGAAATTGCCGCCGGTATATCGGACGCGCCGAGTTCGGGACACCGAGGAGGAAGCCGTGCCGGTCGAGAACGGAGTACGGGCGAGTTCGCTGGACGCCCGCTGGACCAAGAGCCGCCACAGCAACGCGACGGGCAACTGCGTGGAGACGGCCGCCCTGCCCGGTGGGCTGGTCGCCCTGCGCAACTCCCGGGACCCGGACGGTCCCGCGCTCGTGTACACGCCGGAGGAGATCGCCGCGTTCCTCGCCGGCGTGAAGGACGGGGAGTTCGACCATCTGCTGTGAAAAGGTGGGTGGTTGAGCCACCCTGTGTGAACGGCCCCATCCCGGCCGGACGTTCGGACCGGTGCCGGCGGCATGTGCCATGTGCCCCGGCGGTGAGACGATCCGGCCGGGAAGGTCCGTCTCGTCACGCGCCCGGCCCCGAGGAGCCAGGATGTCCGCCCAGTCCCTTCGCGTCTCCCGCCTCGAACCGTATCTGAACCGGCAGGAGCCCGCCCCGACCCTGCTGAAGACCCTCGTCGGCCTTCAGCTCGCCGGCATGCGCGAGGACGCCGGTCTCGCCCAGGAGGAGGCGGCCCGCGCCGTCGGGTTCAGCCCCGCGAAGCTCTCCCGCATCGAGTCGGGCAAGGGCCGCAGACCCCCCGCCGAACCCGACGTCCAACTCCTGCTGCGGCTGTACGGCGCCGACCCCTACGAGGCGTCCGTCCTGCTCCAACTCCTGCGCAGGGCCGGGGAACCCGGCTGGTGGCAGCGGTACGACAAGCGGCTCGTGCCCGAGTGGTTCGACCGGCTGGTCGGCCTTCAGGAGGGCGCCACCGCGATCCGCACCTTCGAGATCCAGTACGTGCCGGGCCTGCTTCAGACCCCCGCCTACGCCCGTGCCGTCGTGGAGCGCGGACTGCCCCGCGCGCCCGCGCGCGAGGTCGAGCGCCGGGTCGACCTCAGGATGCGGCGCTCGCAGCTCCTGCACCGCGCGGACGCGCCCGCGGTGTGGGCGATCGTCGACGAGTCCGTCCTGCTGCGGGTGATCGGCGGCCGTGACGTGATGCGGGAGGAGCTGACCCACCTCGTCGAGATGGCCGGCAGACCCCATGTCACCCTCCAGATCGTTCCGTTGGACGCCCCGCACGCCTCGGCGCCGCCCCTGCCGGTGACCTATCTGCGCTTCGGCGGCGTCGACCTGCCCGACGTGGTCTACCTGGAACACCTCGCCGGGGCCGTGTTCGTGGAGGCGCAGGACGAGACCGAGGAGTACCGGGCGGCGCTGGACCGGCTCGCGGACCAGGCGCTCGATCCCCGGGAGTCGCTGGAGCTGCTGAGGCGGGTGCGGAGGGAGCGTTATCCCGGACCCGGGGAGTGACTGGCGTCAGCCTCGGTCCAGGACGCGTCCGAGGCCGCCGAACTCGATCCACTCCAGGGTCTGCTGACGGGGTGCCACCTCGGTGTCCGGGCGCCAGGTGGAGACCTCCACCAGTCCCGGCTCCAGGATCTCCAGCCCCTCGAACCACCGGGCCACGTCCGCCTGTTGCCGCACCCGGCCCCAATGTCCCTGCGTCGCCTGGTCCATGAAGTCCGTGACGAACTTCCGGACCGCCGCGTCCTCGCTGACGAGCTGGCACATCACCAGGAAACTGCCGGGTGCGAGCCGCTCGACGACCCGGCGGACGACCGCGTCGGGGCCGTCCTCCTCGTCGTCCGGGATGCAGTGGAACACCGAGTTGAACAGCACGGCCACCGGTCGCGTGAAGTCGATCAGGCGCTCGGTGTCGGGGTGGGTGAAGATCTCCTCCGTGCGGCGCATGTCCGCGTGGATCACGGCTGTGCGCTCGTCCTCCTGGAGCAGCGCGCGGCCGTGCACGAGGACCATCGGGTCGTTGTCGACGTAGACGACGTGCGCCGCCGGATCGACGCGCTGGGCGACCTGGTGGACGTTGTCCTGCGTGGGCAGGCCCGAGCCGTGGTCCAGGAACTGCCGGACGCCGTACTCCCGGGCGAGCGTGCCCACCACCCGCTGGAGGAAGCGGCGGTTGTTGAGCGCGAGGACGCGCGTGCTCGGGACGACCCGGTCGAGCTGCTCGCAGGCCGCTCGGTCGGCCGCGTAGTTGTCCTTGCCGCCCAGGTAGTGGTCGTACATCCGGGCCGCGGTGGGCACCGACGCGTCGATCTCCTTGGACAGCCGTTCACCGGGTCGCATGCGACTTCCCCCTTGATCCACTCCGGCGAGTGACGGAGGCGAACTCATCGTAGGCAAACGGGAATCGGGGGCGCCAGGGGTTCGGGCCGGGTTCGCCCGGGGGTGGGGGTGAGGAGGGGGTGCGGGGGTGTCGCTCGAAAGTGGACTGTTCGTCCAAGAGGTGGATGTGTAGTCTAGGCGGCAGAGAGGAGGGCAGGCGGATGGGTGCTGACGGGAGCAGGGACGGCGAGCGGGATGCGATCCTCGCGGCGCTGAGGCCGGTGGTCGACGGGCTCGTGGCGACGTTCGGGCAGCTGTGCGAGGTGGTGCTGCACGACTATCGGCGGCCCGAAGCCTCGGTGGTGGCCGTCGCCGGCGCGGTGACCGGGCGGGTGGTCGGCGCGGCGATGAGCGAGATCGGGCTGCGGGTGCTGGCCGGGGGCGACGGGGTGGCGGACGACCTCAACTACGTGACGCGGACGGTCGGGGGCAAGATGGTGAAGTCCTCGACGATGGTGCTGCGCGACTCGGGCGGGACGGTCTTCGGCGCCCTCTGCGTCAACGTGGACATCACCGAGATCGCCAGGGTCCAGACCCTGCTGGGTGGCCTCGCCGGCCCGGCCGCGGTGCCCGCCGAGACGCCGGTGACGACGTTCGAGCACGACATCGACTCCGTCGTCGACGTCCTGGTCGACACCCACCTCCCCGCCCGCGACGGCACCTGGTCCGACCTCGACCGCCCCCGCCGCCTCGACCTCTTCCGCACCCTCGACGCCCGCGGCGTCTTCGCCGTCCGCCGCTCCGTCGAACAGGTCGCGACCCGCCTCGGGATCTCCCGGGCGTCGGCGTACAGCTATTTGGCGCAGGCGCGGGCCGGTGGGGGCGAGGGGGAGCCGGGGTGAGGGGGCGCGGGCAGGTGCGG